>NZ_OCMY01000005.1 GCF_900215435.1 Candidatus Pantoea floridensis | reverse complement strand
GGGTTTAGGAAGTATTCCTGCAGGTTACCAAGCTGATGTAAGGCTGAGGGAAGAAATAACCACAGTGCAAAGTCTATCGTCCCCCGCCATGTCGGTTCCAGAATCAGTTATTTCCCTCGTCCAATCATTTATTGCACTTTGTGTCTCTGTTGTGAATGAGGGGGCATCGGATCCTAATAAATATTCTGAAAGATTTAATTCACTGCGCAAAGAATTACTTAAACTGGATAATTTAATCACTATTCCCTCCTGGATCAGGTTCTCCCAGACTCCTGCTGATATAAAAAACAGTGTGGGTTTGAAAGTGCATGGAGGAGGCGGTGCGTGGGAACGGAGACGTCAATACTTACAGATGGAGCTGGAGAGCATACTTTCAAGTTATAATTCGAAAGACGCCAGCCACTCCGTCAGCTTACAAGAAATAAAAACCACTGAGCAGGCAAACGGGTTAATTACTATGGCAAGTGATGCAGCACTAAATATTAAAAAGAAAGTATTCATTGTCCATGGGCATGACGATTCACTCAAAAACGAGGTGTATGTTTTTCTGGCAAAAGAAGGTTTTGATCCTGTAATACTTCACCATGAAGCTAACGAAGGGCAGACCATTATTGAAAAGCTTGAGAAGCATATTAGCAGCGCGGCGTATGCGGTAGTACTCTATACAGCCTGTGACCAAGGTAAGGCCAAGAATGAAAGAGAATTGAAATACAGAGCCAGACAAAATGTAGTTTTCGAACATGGATGGTTGATTTCCAAACTATCACGCAAGTATGTCGCTGCAATAGTTGAAGATGGCGTGGAATTTCCCGGAGACCTCTCCGGGCTTATAAGGATATCTAAATCAGACTGGAAATACGATTTATCAAAAGAGTTAAAAATACTTAATAATTGATTGAGAGAGTTACTGGAGATAATTAGATGGCATATACCAGAAATCAGCATATGCTTTCCCAATGGGTACTCAGGAATTTTCGCAGCGACGATACGGCACTCAGCCCGAAGGATAAGCAGCGCGTCTGGTGCCATACGGTATACCCTTCACGTACGGGAGATAACGTCCTGTATGAACAGCCTCTTCCAATTTCCAGTGTCGCGGTGGCTAAAAATCTCTTTCGTCTCATCGATGCCAAAACCGGGGAAGCCTTTGACATCGAGGAAGAACTGGGGGTCTATGAACGTCTTACATCTGCAGTAGTGAACGACATTATTCACGAACATAATTTTTCAAGACTTCGTCTGGCTGAGCCCGGCGATTTCCCGTTTGAGACACTGACAAGCTTTGCAGTAATGCAGTTGCTGTTAAATTTACATAATCCCCAGAACAAGAATCCCTACAAGCAGGATCTTCTTGACCACTTCCATCGTGACATTGAAATGCATCTTGAAGAATATATAAAAAGCATTCAGTCACTGCCTGGCACCCAGCCCGCACTGATGGAAGATAGCTTTTATCAAAAATTGCTTCGCGTGGCCAATTCGTCCTCTCCCAGAGAGGATAAATCTCGGGCGATTTTTACTTTATTCAGCCTGCTGGCTATTCTCAATAAACCTACGCCTTATGACATGATCAATGTCTTTCGGAATAAAATATTCAGTCGGACTAGCGTGATTGAAATAATTCATACCGGCCACGCTTTTGACAGTACAGACTCCAGACCAGTCTTTTCGATAGCCCCGAATATATTTTGTTTATACACGGAACAGAACAGAATATATCTGCCGTTGTCTCATAATTTCACTTTGTGTTTTATTACTGGATCACCATTAACATTCCGCCCCCGAATAGACGTTTTTTCTCCACGGCCTGAACTGCTGAAATGTCGTGACGATCGCTACTTAAATTTCTACAAAGTTTCTTTTGATTACATTGATAATGTCATGAGCACTATCGATATGTACAATGTAGGAAATTCAAGTACATTCTATTCGGCTTATCAGCTCAGCGATGTTGAAAACTATCTGAAGCTGCAGGATGAACAGCCTGATATCTATTATCTTCCGCAACTTCCTGTTCGCTGGAGCGCTACCGGGGAGGAAAGCTGATGGCCCTGACCAGTACGCAGATAAGTCTTCGCCAGCAACTCGCGGCAACAGGTACCTTTAATATTGAAACCCTGCTGCCCGGTGAGGAGTGGAGCAGGCCGGAACTCGGCGAGGTCCGGCACGTCCTGTCTATGATCACTCTGAACGACATGCAGCTGGCCGATCGACTGCATGTCAAGGAGCGTACTGTGCGTAAATGGCGTAAAGGAGATATCAGGATGGTGTTCACCACCTGGTGCTGCCTGTGCCAGGTAGCCGGGCTGGGCTCTCTGTTAGATTAAGTTTCTGAACCATCTGCGAATCCTGCAATTCATTTCAGGGAAGATGAAACGTCGATAGTATCGCCAGTTCCTTTTCCATATATGCGGAAGTCTGTCGACGTTTTTGAATAACCACGTCAATCCTCTGTAGGCGACCACCATACTCCAAATGAAATGACCGATAGCGATTAATGTAAATACAACTGCAAATAATAGTGACATAGTGATTTTCCTTGTCTGTTGTTTATCTGCAGGTATTTAGAAATCCATTGGCGGACTTAAAGTCCGGTTGATGAATAAAAATGAAAAAAAGCACCCTTTTCTATTTGTTGCTGTATCAGAATCAGTAAGCCATTAATTTTCCATTTCAGGCAATAATCTCCCAATCTCAACAATCTTCCATTATTAGTGCATTATCAGCACCAATAGCGTTCTTCCTCTCTAGAGATCCGGAAAGTACCAGAAGCGGATCCGTTTTCATTGAAGTTCATTTCAGACTGAAGTCATGTGACAGGCGGCACTGAACATTGTAAGAGGTTTAGCTGAAAAATTTATGGCTTATTCGGAAGGGTTTATCGTCAGATGGCTTTCTGGATAAGGTAAAGGGAGCGTACGGTAACGTTTCCAGCCCCGGCTTCAGATACAGGGCTGAGAACGGTTTATCAGAAAAACCGGTGCATAAAATTGCTAAGCAGTGCGTCTTCGTAGCAGTCATAGTTGTGTTCCATAACCGTCACGCCTTCTGAGCACAAGCTTTGCTGAAAATCCCGGTACAGAACGTGACAGGCTGAGAACCACTCTTCACGGTTAATCCCCCCACAGAAAAATGCCGGTATCTGGCCCGCCCTGACCGCCGACTCATGGTTCAGTTTTGAACGTTCTGCCGGATAATCAAAGTAGAAAACGCAGTCAGACTTACGGTTAGCTGAGACGTAACAATCATGCAGCTTTGTATGTAAGGCCGTTTCATCTTCGCTGAGTAAAGATGCACCGTTCAGCAACCTGCTGAGCATTAGATCCTCAGTAAATGACCGTTCAATAATGACGTTGAAGCCACAGTTCAGCCATGACTTTATAAGAATGTCCCGCTGAGCCATCATATGAATAATGAAAGAAAAGAAGTTGGCCTCTGCTTCTCTCAGCCCATACGGATGCTGAGGATGCCTGAAGGCACTCTCATCGATAAGTATCGTGTAGTTATCCTGCAGAAAGAGGCGGGCTCCCAGCCGGTGCATAAAAGCTGACTTGCCCAGATTGTAATTGCCTGACACGGTGATCAGCAGGGGCTCACGGTCCCTGACGTGTCTGACCGAAGGAATGTTCCACGGACTGGTTGTCAGGTAATGAAGGTTTTCTGTTGTGGTTATGCTGGTCATATTCTGCTTCCCGCTTCTGACGTCAGTAGGTAGAGACAACGCTAATTACGGGCGTAACAACGATCGTCAGCGGATGGGAACGCTTGCGCAGCAGAAAGTACGCCTCATCGCCGGCTTCAATAAAGCGGACCACCGAATGGAAGGGTATATGCTGAACAGTTTCCTTTGACTGAATGACGATAAAGCCGGAGTTAAATGATTTGAGGGTCGCGGCATCCACTTTTCCGCTGCTGAAAGAAACCCCAATCTCGGTATCTATGTATTTGGAAAGGATGTTTTCCATAATTGCCTCACATTGACTGTTTAATTAGCAGTGCGCCATAAATAAGTATCAGGATGAAAATGAACGTTTTTAACTTTTGATGGTTAACGTAAGGCGTGAGCAGCGTGCGTGAAATAAAATAGGCAGGAACCGCGATCAGTGAATACATGACGGGTGTGATGCTGACGCCGTGGGTGGAATAGAAGGCAAGCTGGATGACCCCCAGTGACAAATATCCGCCGGCGATAAAACGCCTGGCTTCTGAGCTTTCGGCATATCTGGCGGTCCCCGTCAGTGACAGCAGCGAGCCTCCAAGGCTGGATACAGAATGGATCACCCCTATCGCGGTATTTGTAACCGCGGGTTTGATATCCAGCGTTTTCAGAAAACGCTCTCTGAGTGGCGGCATAAAGCCCACAGCACCGGTGAGAAGAAGTACTATCCCCGCGGTCAGCTTGCTGAAGCTGAGGCCGATGACCAGGTTCAGATAGAAAAGAAAAGCCGTATAAATGACGGAAATGCTCGTGTAGGACACAAGATCGGCGCGCCGGTAGTTGCTGCGCTCTGCCAGGACCTGAAACACGTTGATGATAAGCGAGCCGGGCAGGCAGATCGAAAGCGCATGATCAAAGGAATATCCGCTCAGGATAAGGGTCGGGAGGCCAATCATAATGAGGCCTACGCCCACAACGGACTGACACAGCGCGCAGAGGATAACGACCGTACTCAGGTAAAACGGTTCATAGTTCAGCATCGGTGATTCACCCTCTGAAGCAGCCACGCCGCGTCTTTTTTGACAAAGTGGGTGACCGAACAGTTGTCTATCTGCGTGCAGAAAGCGTCTGAGCCGCAGTGGAGCCGCAGAATGGTTTTAATGACGCCCCCGTGGGTGAATATCATGACGCGGTCGTGCGCAGCGAGAATCCCCGCGAGCGCTGCCTTGATCCCGGCCTTGAAATCCTGATATTCGCTGCTGACCTTTCCGTTCGCTTCGGGATAGAAATCCTCTGGCAGACTAAGCCCGCCGCGGACGTGGAAAGAGGCTTCACGAAAGTTTCTGTCGTAACGTACCGATGAGAACAGGTCCGGGGATAAGGCCAGACGGCTGGTTTCAACAGCCCTGTGAAGAGGGCTGCTGATGAGGTGAAAGTCAGACACGTTCGCGTAAGCCGGAAGCGCGTTATACAGTCTTCCCGCCTCCCTTATCCCTTTACCTGTCAGGTGACTGTTCCTGTCCCGGGTTGTGCCGGCCTGCCATTCGGAGTGCCCGTGCCGGATAAGAATGAGCTCTTTCTTCATAGTCTTTGCTGCCTGCTGTCCGTGAAAAATTCCATAACCGCCTGGGTTTCCCTGAGGGCATCATGATCTGATGCTGACAGGTGAAGGCCATTTGTGGTTGGCGTATACCAGCGGCACTGACTGAGGTGTGAACGGATGCCTCTGCCCTGGCCGCCCGTCTGCACGGGTGCGCCCTGAAAAAGGGGTTTAGTTTCCGACCACGACAGTGCTCCGTTCCTGCGGATGAGAAAGAGGTGCGCAGAGCCGCGACTTTCAATAAAAAGGCGTCTCTGATGGGGGCAAAAGGGATTCACCACGCGCAGATCGTCCTTCTGCAGGTAGTAATTGTCTTCACCGGTGCGAAGCGCGGGGTTTAGCGGGGAGATCCACTCCTGAAACAGTTGCTTTTCGTCTGCGCCGGTGGCCATTTCCAGATAAGAAAATCCCCCGATCACCTTGCCTGACTGAGGCTGACGTGCGTTTTTCAGCAGCCGTTCGTAAACGCGCTCGAAAATAACCTCCTTTTCATCGCGCGCGTGCACCTCACAGTCGTCCTCAATGGACAGGCCGTACGCATCCAGATAGTGCCGGATGACGGGAAAATACCGTGCGCGATCCTCAGGCGTGAACTCCGGCTTGAAGAACATCAGTGCCCTGTCAGACATGTTCTTCTCCCGCACTGAGTCGTAAGCTTCTTTTTCTGCTTTCGTTGAGAGTCAGAAGGCAGATGACCGCCGTCAGGAACAGCGCGGAAACCGGCAGCGATTTGGTACCGAAGTGCAGCGGCAGCAGCGGGCCCAGGGTTGCGCCCAGGCTCCCTGAGACCAGATACCCCGCCTTAACAAGGTCAAAGTCACCGGAGGCGAAGTGCCTTATAAAGAAACCAAATACCACACCTTCAATGAGGCCCAGCACGAGGATGACTCCCGCAGCAGCGGGCAGGCTGCCGGTAGATGAAAACTGTGTCTGGATCCAGAGCACAACGATGAGTAGTGCAAGATAAAACGTGGCGTTTAGTCTGCCGGATGAAACCAGTGCGTTAGAGAGAAGAATGCCCGCACCGTTTACCAGCATCATCCAGTAAAGAGGGTTGCTTTGCGGATTGGCCAGAGAATATGCAAACAGGAAGTTGTTATATACAAAGGTAAAGAGAAAAAATGGCACGGCAACCAGCCCGATTTTTCCCAGAATTATCATCTGAGGTCTTCCCACACTCCCCGCAGCCGCATTATTAATCCTGACTGACAGCATTATTTTTTTATTAACGAAAAGCAGACACGCGAAGAGCATCAGCGACGGCATATTAAAGGCGATGGCGTCCGGAATATTAAGTGCGGCGATCCCGTTTGAAAATGCAAATCCGAGTGCGTAAACCAGCCCCCACATGCACATAACCAGTTCAGCTTTTTCCGGGCGGGAAAAGCGGGTAAGCGCAACCGGATAGAAATTCATAATATAGGCAAACACAAACCCTTCCAGAACGCGCTGTAAGATCATTGCGCCGTAAACGTCGCGGTAAAAATAGTTCAGTGCAAAGGCCGACGCCTGAAATAACAAAACCATCACGTGCAGCCTGGAAAGTTTTTCCCGGACAGAAGGTATCGAAAGCATAATAAGGCCAAAAGTAAGCCCGCATAAATTTGACAGGGAAAATAGAAATGCTACTTCACGCGTGGGGTAACCATACGTCAGGTGCAAATAGTTACTCAGGGACTGATATTTTGCCCCGTTCATGACTGCCATAATGGCGGTAATAAATATTACTGGAAGCACGAAATACCCCACGAGTGATTTTCAGTATTTACCTAACAGCTTCATGCCGCGCTGGTACTTAATGTCATAGATAACGTGCGTATCGAAGCGGTTTATCAGGGAATCACGCAGTGCTTCAATGACCTGAACAACGCGGAGGTCGCCTTTGATCTCGTCCGAAATCCGCGGATAAAGCGACAGCTCGACTTCACGGAAGCTTTTCCAGTTGGCCGGTTCTTCCGCATCGCTGCCGGAGCGGAAATCAAAAACGGACGAACGGTCGATGGAACACCGCAGGACGTCATAGCCGTCGATGAGGACATAAAACGTGGAGCGGTGGCCTTTCAGAACCAGCGCCGGGCTCAGATCATCCGGGGAGATCCCCGTGGCAAGTTTCAGGAAGGTACCGGGCTGATCGACGTCGCGGCGGGTAATAAGATTTTTAACGATGCTGACCGCGGCGTGGCCGCTTGGGTCATTCTGAATGGTTGATTTTTCCTCCCCCTCAAATACATGGCGCCTGTCCAGCCGGTTACCGGTTGCATCCTCCGGCATTTTAAAGGCGCAGAAGGCATGGGTAAGCCTGCTGCAGGAGGTCCTCAGCAATGCGCCGGTAGGAAGAATATCGTATGCGGGGGTGTCGTAATATACGGCAGTATTAAGAGGGGGGGAGGCCCTTACCCAGTCGCGCTCCTTAAATTCCACGGAAGGAAACCGGCTTTTCAGCTCAAGAGGAACCTCATCCAGCCATTTATAATACTGAGCATCGTCAATGTGATCTGCAAATACCTTTACCGCGAGCTGGCGAAAAATATTATATTCGCCGTGCTTTTCATGAACCGAACCTTCGGTATCAACGACAAGACTCATGCTATCTCCTCAGATTTTTTCCAGTGTATATGTCAGCAACTCACGCAGTTCATCCGGCGTGTACATGGGCACGTTTGAGACCGTGCCTTCACGGGGATAAAAGGTGTTATACGTATGGGTGTAATTGCGTTTGCGAGGCCCTCTTACCAGGAATGAAATAATGGGCTCATCTCCGTCAGGAAAAACTATGCGGTGAATGGATTCATTGTGCATGGTATATACCTGACCGCGGCTAACGGTTTTCTCGGCAACCTGATCGAGATATACGTCTTCCTCAAAGAAACAGTCATGAATATTTCCGGTCGAAGACGGGAGATATTTGTATTTCTGAAAGCGGACCTTCGTTATCGACTTTTCTCTGGACTCCTGAAAAATCTCATGTATCTGTTCACCACAGAGGACATACGATGAAAAGCTGAAGCGATGGTCGTGAATAAGTTCCTGACTGATTTCGTTTTCGGTAAAAGGCGGCTTCCAGATATGCAGAGTCAGGCGGCAGTGATCCTGATTTTCATCGTTAATGAGGACGATTTTAGAAAAGTGATTAACATGCTTATAAGAGTTTGATGAAACCTCCGCCAGATATTCACTGTCTTGCAGAACTTCACGAATGATAGCCGGTAATAACTTTTCGTCTCTGATGAATTCCAGAAATCCCGATGACTCTTCGAAGAACCTGTCCTCGTCCTTCTGAAAATTATTAAGCGCGTGGAAGCGTCTTTGAACTTCCTGTAATGCGGGACGTGACCGTAATGTTGATTGCATAATTTATCCTTCAAATACTGAATAATATTTTAACCGGATACGTACGCTGACTGCCTTTTGAGAGCGGGCAGAGGAAATGGATAATTGTTTAGAAAAATTTTACTTAACTGGTCGTGGTGCGTTTTTTTTATATAACTATGGCGCAACGTAAAACAATGTAGATAATGTTTCTGAATGTTTCAACAACGATTTTCTCTTCGGCGACTCAAAATAAGCTATTGATATATAAAATAATATTTATGTTAACTAAAGGTTAATAAAAATTAAGCTTCAAATCTCATATCTTGAATTATTAGGATTTCTTTCCATTGAGTGTTTTTTGAACAATTCTTGTATGGTACTAAAATTAGTTCTGCTTATTAAAATTTTCATGTCGTGTCCGCCTTATCCTGTGTGTGTTTTTATGCTGGAATAATTCATGATGGCAGCATCATCTGTGGTATTTTTACCGGTGAAATACGTAAGGAAGAGGATAAGTTTTTTGCAGTGATACTGTGATAAGCGTCAAAATATAACTTTTATCTATTTATTCACTGACGCAATGTTTATTCTGTATGGGATTAAAACGTTTTCGATATACCACCTGAAGTTTCACAAAGGAGTTGGGGATGCGTACACAGAAAAGATGTCTTGGTTACGTGGCAGTTGTGGTTGACGACTATGACAGGGCTATCAGCTATTACACTGACAAGCTGGGATTTACCCTCGTGGAAGATACGCCCCAGCCCGGCAAGCGCTGGGTTGTGGTAACGCCTGCCCCCGGCAGCGACTGTAACCTGCTGCTTGCACGGGCTTCCAATGAGCGCCAGTCAGAATTTATCGGCGATCAGGCCGGCGGCCGCGTTTTTCTTTTTCTTCAGACCGACGATTTCTGGCGCGACTACACGGCCATGAAGGAAAAAGGTGTGCAGTTCTGTGAAGAACCCCGCGAGGAAGAGTACGGTACCGTGGTGGTTTTTGAAGATATCTACGGCAACCGGTGGGATCTTTATCAGAACGGACCCGGCTGACTACCCCGCCGCTTCGCGCTGTCCCCCGGTCGGGGGGCTACGTCCACCCGGCGGTTGATCGTAACGGCGGCTTCATGTTCGGGCTACGGATCTGTTCTAACCTGACGACCGCAACGGGCAGGCCTTCCAAGGGCACTCACCTACCCCGCCGCCGGCTCTTTCGTTTTCTCCGGTCAAAGTCTCTTCAGTAAGGCTCCGGGTATGCCACCCGTATTTATTATGACAGACACCGTTTCGGCTTTTCTGCGGCAGAAATCACGGTGGCACGGAAAAGTACCGTTTCAGCTTTCTTCCTGCCTGTATGCGGAAAATCCCCCTGATTCACTGCAATCTGCACGGCAGCTTACTGTTAAATTCCCGGGATCCGGAAAAAGGCGGAAGCGGATCTTCACCCCTCTGCGGCGATTTTCTGAGCAGGGCACTACATATAGTGGCTTAGCCTGCTGATCCGGCTACCAGATATAGTGTCTTTGCGGAATCAGCCCCCGTTAAGGGGAGCTTTGCCCCGCCCCGCCCCCGTGCTACCCTTCCGGTTACTGCCGTATCGGGAAAAAGTCGGATCATGCATACAGGGTGATGCGGTAATTGCACTTAGATAAAATGAGCAGGCTTATGGATAGGCTAGTAATTATCATGTCTATGATAATTATATGAGCAACTAAATAAAGTTCAGAGAGTGATAATTAATTTATCAATGGTTACTTTGGTGACATAAAGGGTATCTATGGCTCGTGGGAAGAGTGTGACAATAGGAGACCTGACGTTCTCCTCAAAAAAAGCAGCAGTCGATTACTTCATGGATCAGCGTGAACAAGTCAGGGCATCCGGTCCGGTTACCGAAGGAGCGCTTTTTGACCAGCTGACAGACCTCTATACGCGCTACTGCAACTGTTCGCCCGGATACGAGCTCAACGGGCGTCACATCTCAGGCTTTTTGGTGGACTACGAGCTGCGGGATAACGGAGGCTACGTGCAGCATCTCTGCTACAAGGTGAAATTCACCAATCATGAGGTGCGGCCTTTTTCCGTGAATAAGGCGGTCAGCGCTATTATCGAAGCAGAGCGAGTCTGACATGGGCAGCCTGAATTCATCAGCCAGCGTGGTGGCGGATGCCATCACCCATCCTGTTACGGTTCAGGTTATAAATCAGGGACCCGGGATCTGGGGGAACGTGGCCACGGGGCTTATCACTGCCGGCGCGGCGATTGGAGCCGTGATGCTTACCCATAAGTTCACTCTCAGACGAGAGAAGTCAGCGTCAGAAGAAAAGCAACAGCGGGAGCGATATTTCATCGCCACCGAGCTGGTTTTTCTGCTGGAGCAATTTGCTGAGGTCTGTGCGAGCGTTGCCCGGGATAACGGTTTCGAACATGAGCATGCCTTTGCGCCCTCTCATCCCCTGCCCGAACTTGACTATGCTGCTGTCACCGGTGACTGGCGCACCCTGCCCGTCCGGCTGATGTACCAGCTCAGGGAGCTGCCGGTCCTAAAAAGCGAATCCGACCGGACCATCGATGCGGCGGATTTTATTGGCCCGGAATACGACGAGTTCTTTGAAGCCCGGCAGTACGAGTACACCCGGCTTGGCCTGAAGGCGGTGATTCTGGCCCGGCGCCTGCGTAAGCTGACAGGTTTCCCGGATTCACGCCTCAACGCCACGCCCTGGTCGGCGCAGCGCGTGCTATGGGAAGAATGGCGCCGGGAGAGAAAGAGGCGCTCGGTGCAGGCCCTGCTTCACGCCCGTGCGCTGGCTACATTTGAAGTAAAGAACGACATGAGAAGAAAAGCGGCAGGCGACGCTTCCGACTCCGGAGAAAAAGTATGAATCATTCATTGCTGCCTGTGCTGGCCGGCGGCCAGTTTCAGGCGCAGCAGCTACCGGTGGCCATCGACTACCCCGCCGCGCTGGCGCTGCGCCAGATGGCCGCGCTGGTCGACGACCTGCCGAAGTACCTGCTGGCGCCGGAGGTCAGCGCCCTGCTCCACTTCATGCCCGACCTGCGGCGCAAGATGCTGTTCACCACGCTGTGGAACACCGGCGCGCGCATCAGCGAGGCGCTGGCGCTGACGCGGGGAGACTTTCTGCTGCGTCAGCAGTACCCGTTCGTACAGCTGGCCACCCTCAAGCAACGCGAGGAAAAAGCGGAGCGCCGCGCGGGCCGTCTGCCCGCCGGCACCGTAAAGCATCGCCTGGTGCCGCTTTCTGATGCGCAGTACGTCAGCCAGCTGGAGATGATGATCGCCACCCTGCGCATTCCGCTGGAGCGGCGCAGCGACAAGACGGGCCGGACAGAAAAAGTCAGGCTGTGGGAGATCACCGACCGGACGGCGCGCACCTGGCTGAACGAGGCGGTGGGAGCGGCGGCGTCAGAGGGCGTGAATTTCTCCATTCCGGTGACCCTGCACACCTTCCGGCACAGCTACGCCATGCACATGCTGTACGCCGGCACGCCGCTCAAGGCGCTGCAGAGCCTGCTGGGGCACAGGAGCGCCAAGTCTACCGAAATTTATACGCGGGTGTTCGCGCTGGACGTTGCCGCCCGGCACCGGGTGCAGTTCCAGATGCCGGGTAATGAAGCTGTGGCGATGCTTAAGAAGTGATATAGCGAACTAATCTAATTTGGTATGTGACTTAGGCTTACATCAATTGTTGTTAATTTTATCTGTCTCCTATATCCATACAACATCCAAATAACTCTTGGGTGATCATGTAAAGAATATAGTGTGAGAGTTTTGTCTCGCACGGAGTTGATGGGGGGACTGCTACATACCTTTATCGTCAGTTTTTTTAATGCTCATTTACTCATATGAGTGTTTACTCATGCATGTTTTTTATAGTTTTTACTTCATAATAATATAAATAACTAATTGTAATTTAATGTGATATTGGGTTGTGCATAATGTCCCTTTAGATGAGTGATTGAGTATTTGAGTAAGTACTCAAATGGCTTTTGCTAGTCTTTTGCTTATGGTATGCTCATTTACTCATTGTTTCATTTGAGTATAAGCGCAAAGGAGTTTTTGAGTATGAAGGTCATTTCTTTCCTCAATCCGAAAGGTGGTTCCGGCAAGACTACTGCAGTTATTAACGTAAGCACTGCTATGGCAAGAGCTGGATTCAATATCGCTGTTGTAGACACAGATCCGCAAATGAGCCTGACAAACTGGAGTAAATCAGAGAAAGCAGCATTTGATGTGTTTACTGCGGCATCGGAAAAGGATGTCTATGGTATCCGTAAAGATCTTTCTGAATATGATTACGTGATAGTCGATGGAGCAGGCTCGCTTTCTGTTATTACCTCAGCTGCTGTGATGGTTAGCGATCTCGTTATAATTCCGGTTACTCCAAGCCCGTTAGATTTCTCCGCTGCTGGAAGTGTTGTGACTGTTCTCGAGGCTCAGGCATATAGTCGTAAGGTTGAAGCTCGCTTTCTAATTACTCGGAAAATTGAACAGGCAACCATGCTTAACGTCCTCAAGGATAGTATTAAGGACACAGGTGTTAAATCCTTCCGCACAGCAATTACCCAGCGTCAGATTTATGTCAAATCAATACTCGATGGTGACAGTGTATTTGAATCAAAAGACGGAGCAGCTAAAGGCGAGATTGAAATTCTCACAAAAGAGATAGTTAACGTTGTAGAGGGTTGAGTTGAAATGCAGACACTCAAATACTCAGGTACTCAAACACTCAAACACTCAAACACTCAAACACTCAAATACTCAATAATTCTAAACGATGAGGCGAGGGATCAAAAATGGCATTAGAAAAGGCTCATAGCGTCAATAAAAAGATGACGTTTGGTGAAAACAGAGATCTCAAGCAGGTCGTATCTTCACCGGCGTCAACAGGAAAAATTAAGCGTGTAAATGTCAACTTTGATGAAGAAAAACACATCAGATTTAAAGCCGCTTGTGCGAGAAAAGGAACATCAATAACTGATGTTATTAATCAGCTTGTAGACGGATGGCTAAAAGATAACGAATAACAAAAAAACATAGCAAATTTTCGGTGCTTAAGTTCTCAGTATCATAAAGGTATCTGGCATTGACTCTTTGTATGAGGTAACGATGAAACGAGTGATATTGCTTATTAATGGCTTTGCAGGGATGACAAAGCTAACTGATAAAGATCGAAAAAACGCCGCCGAATGGGGTTTTCTAGTCAGTACTGTTTTTATCATACCATTATTTTTTCTTCCTCACGCCAGTGAGCTGATTAAAATCGGCCTTCAGCTGCTGTGGGGTGCCTGCGTTTCGCGCGCGGCATTCATGGCCAATGATAGCTGGAAGAAGAACAAATCCCTTTAGGGGTTACAGCGTAACGGAGACGTAACAATGGAAATGCAGGAATTACTGAATCAGATGCGCAGGTACGGCATGGTATCCACGACTTTTAAGCAGTCAGCCAGCTTGTTTAAGGGCGCAGCCCGCCGGCGCCGTCCGGCTTTTGACGACTGGCTTCATCAGCTTCCACGCGGCAACAAACTGCCGCGTGGGCGATATTTCTGCGGTAAGAAGCCGGGCAGGCCTGTGCATATCTGGATGAATTCTGGCGTCTGCATTACTGACCGATAAGAAGGCAGGTCTGCATCACATCACCTTAATTCTTTCAGACCGGATTACAACACGCGCGCCACGGGGATATCACTCCAGCGCGTGGTCCACGCCGGCGAGAGCATTTCCCGTTTCATTTTCCATTCCGTACTTACGCCCTGACCTGCAAACCACAGGTTACCAAGCCCGGACTGGTTGATGCCATCCAGAACCTTCATCAGCTTCGCGCTGTTGGGGCGGGGGCCATCCTCGTCAAACAGGTTCAGCTGGCTGACGCCGTCCGGGGTAAAATCGTCGAGCATTATACCGGCCTTCATGTAACGGCGACCCTCAAGCCAGATGCGATCGAGCGAGCGCATAGCCACCTCGATGATATCGCGGGTGTCCTGCGTCGGTACCTTCAGGTTTTCACCGGCGCTATTGCCGTAAAAAACTTCGCTAGGAGAGTGCGGGGAGGTGCGTATAAAGATGCCTACGCGGCGGCAGAACTGGCGTTCACCCCGCAGCTTTTCGGACGCGCGCGTCGCGTACTGGCAGAGCGCCTGCTGCATGGCCACTTTTGACGTGATGCGCTCGCCAAATGATCGTGAGCAGACGATCTGCTGCTTCGCCGGCGCAAATTCCTCAAGCGGAATGCAGCTCTCGCCGTTCAGCTCCCGCACCGTGCGCTCCAGCACCACGCTGAAGTTTTTCCGGATGAGGGCAGGGTGCGCGCGCGACAGCTGCAGGGCATTTTCAATGCCCATGATGTTCAGCTTTTTCGCGATGCGCCTGCCGACGCCCCAGATTTCCTCCACCGGCTGGTTCTGCAGAAGCGTCGCTGTACGCTTCGGGTTACCTGGCGTCAGCGCCAGCACGCCCTTAAACTCCTTCCACTCTTTACTCGCCCACTGCGCGCTTTTGGCCAGCGTTTTCGTCGGACCCATGCCGACGCCCACGGTCAGACCGGTCATGGCCAGCACGTGCGCGCGCAGGCGCCGGCCAAAGTGTTCAAAATCCTCACAGCCATTGATGCCGGTTAAATCGAGGAACATCTCGTCAATCGAATACTGCTCGACCTTTGGCGTAAGCTCCTCGAGGGCCGTCATGACCCTCTGCGACATCGAATGGTATAGCGCATAATTCGAGCTAAACACATGAATTCTTTGGGAATAACTTTCATTCTTAATCTGAAACCAGGGCTGACCCATTTTTATGCCCAATTTTTTAGCGGACGCTGACCTGGCGATCACGCAGCCGTCGTTGTTGCTGAGGACCACAACCGGTTTACCGCGAAGATCGGGGCGAAACAGGGCTTCACAGCTGGCATAAAACGAGTTGACGTCGGCGAGACCAAACATGGGCATCTCTACCTCCGGCGCGCACGCGTGCTGTTGAAAAACCAGGTGACGACGCCGAGCAGCTGCAGCTCCTCCGGGTAAATGGGTGAGTAGGCCGGATTCATTGGCAGGAGGGCGAGGCGGGGATGAAGCTGCAGGCGTTTGACCGTGAACTCCCCGTTGACCTCAGCGATAACGATGTCCCCGTGCGACGCTTCCTCAGCCCGGTCAACCACCATAACGTCGCCATCATAGAGGCCCAGATCCTGCATGCTGCTGCCGCTGGCGCGCACGAAGAAGGTAGAGGCTCGCCGGCGGATACAGAGTTCGTTCAGATCAAGCTCGGACTCCACGTAATCCTGAGCAGGCGAGGGGAAGCCGGCGGCGCAGGGATCAGCAAACAGCGGCACGCGCACGCGCGGAGTGAAAAGGGGGGGCCACAGCAGCGTGAGGCCTGAGCTGTACGCGGCCGGTTTCATAAGCCGGTGCTCCCGGGGGTTGGCTGAAAAAAGGTCATTGCTGTAAGTGAAACACGCATGAAAAACACCCTAGTAATACTGTTCATGTATACAGTATTATTGAGGTGGATTTATCTGGCAAGAGGCATCAGCGCGATCCCGGATACAAACGGACACAGGTTGCTGAGCGTTAACTGAATATTTTTTTGAAAATGCAGTTTTGCCAGAATGGCCAGAGGGGTATCCTCCGGGTGGGTTGTGCGTACGTATGGATGCGTTCTCAGCTGTAGCTCAGCCGTCCGGCTTTCCGCGGCCTGGCGGCTTTTAAATCTTTTCCCTGAGCATCGTGTCTGTTGCAGCAGAGCGTAAGCAGTTCATGCGGGACCTGATGAAATGACGCTTCCTCGCCACGGCTGTTCGTTCCTCGCGCTGCTGCGGTACGCCTCAGCCGCGACTGCGGCGAGCGTTGCTGGCTGGCTATTAACGGCCACTGTTTCTTCGATCGACACTATGTGGCTGCGCCTCACCGTCTTACTCTGCCTGCATAACCTGGCCGGGCATATTTATCCGTCCGGGATAATCTATGGGCCGCCATACATCTTCCTTGCATTTTCTGCCATTTTTTCTGAAAGAAAACGACATCTCCCTTACGCAGCTGTGCGATCTCAGCGTGCCCGACAGTGTCATTGCCCGGGCTTTTATTGCCGCTTCCGGGCACGCTGGGTATGGTTTGTTACTCTCAGGACTCCTTTCTCGCCAGGCCGACCCCGTAAGTACTGGCACAGTCAGATGCAGGCTCTGAGGCCGGTAAAAGCGGACCGGGATTGTGATAAATTACGCGGTGCCGGTACGGATTTAAACGCTCCGTTTTAACCAGGGGTTGAATAAACTGTGCCCGTACCGGCATCCGCGGCGCCGTGCCGGTATTGTTTATGAACCTGTCATTATTCTGGCTCTTCCTGCACCTCAATATGAATGACCGTGAGGAGTTCACCACGACTGCCGGTAGTGTAATGTCGCTCGGCAGTGCGAATGTAAGGACTGCGCACGTCCAGCATATCAGCAAGTTCCCGGAGCTTTTCTGCCATGCAGTGAAGCGACACGGGAAGGTAGGTCGGATGTAGGGCTCTGGCCATGGGATCTGTTCCGCATAAGTTCGGGTGGTTCATTGTATCTTCGGCCGCAAGGTGGTTTTCCTGAGCGCCGTCACGCTCCCCGCTTCAGGAGGCACCATCACCGGCATCGAAAATGCCATGCAACCTCCCTCCGAAATGTCGGGCGGCGCCGTGACTTCACCTTAGCCGGGATGCTTCACCCGCAAGGCAGGCTCCGCCTCGTGAGTCACCCGTTCCCCGCCGTGCGCGGGACATTCAGTCCGCTCCGGCGGCGCATGCGGCTTCCTCACTCGACCGTTGCGGTCTCCGCGTCAACCCGGCTGCTGTGAGGTCACGGCGCTGATGCCGTGCAACTCTCTGTACCGGAGCGAATATGACTAACCACCCGACTATTGGCCTTCTTATTGAACAACTCCAGCTTTTTGCGCCTGACACACCCTGCGTGGGGCACATCTGGGTCGCTGATGATTTTGACGATGTTGCGCCTGAACTGACGGCGGATGAGGTACTGGCTACCATCGCGCTGGCCGATGCCTCGCTCGATGCAGATACCAGTCTCAGCTGGTATTTTCTGCGCCATTGCGCCGACACGATTCTGGCTGCAAGGGAGGAAAAAAACTGAAGGAGGCCGCCCCCGGGCGGCCTGGACTTTGCTGACGCACGGAAAAAGGCTCTCGCTGCGCTCCGTTTCATTGCCAGCGCCTCTGCTGCGCGTCGCCGCCGGCGGGCATGAAGTGCCGTGCCCTCACGGTAGCCGGGCGGCCTCGCAAACAAGGGAAGCTGTCGCCGGACTGCTCACCCGTTCCCCGCCGTGCGCGGGACATTCAGTCCGCTCCGGCGGCGCGTGCGGCTTGCGCGTCCGCCCCTGTTTGCTCCGCTGTTCGCCCGTCTGTGTGGAGGGCACGGCACCACTACCGGTGCCCCCTTCATACAAAGGAGCATCACTATGTCTCGATTCATGCACGGCGACAGCGTACAGGTTATGGGCGGCTTTCCGGATAAAAGCATTGATTTTATCCTCACCGATCCGCCGTACCTCGTCGGCTTTAAGGACCGCTCCGGCCGCTCTATTGCCAACGACGTGAACAGCGAATGGGTGCTGCCAGCAAGCCAGCAGATGTATCGGGTGCTGAAAGACAACAGCCTGGCGGTGAGTTTCTACGGCTGGAACCGCGTAGACATATTTATGCAGGCGTGGAAGGCGGCGGGGTTCCGCGTGGTAGGCCACATCGTGTTCACCAAGCCTTACGCCTCAAAGTCGGCCTTTGTTGGCTACCAGCACGAAAGCGCCTACGTGCTGGCCAAAGGGCGCCCGGCGCTGCCGGCGAAGCCACTGCCGGATGTGATGCCGTGGGAATACACCGGCAACCGCCATCACCCGACCGAAAAGCCGGTCAGCGTCCTTCGCCCCCTGATTGAGACCTTCACGCAGCCCGGCGCCATTGTCCTGGACCCGTTTGCCGGCAGCGGTTCGACCTGCGTGGCCGCCCAGGAGTGCGGGCGCCGCTGGATTGGTATCGAGCTGATGGAGCAGTACCACGCTGCCGGCCTGCGCCGCCTGTATGCACATCGTGCCGCGCGTGCGGCATAAGGGGGACAGATAAATGTTTAATCTAACAGAACATAATGCCGCCGATTGTCTGGCTGACGACGTGGCCGATATCGACGAGACGCTGACCGAGCTGTTTATGCGGATCCACGCAATGCGCCAGCGCTGGCCGCGGGACAGCGATGCGCCCGCTGTGCGGCTGACTCTGATGGCATTAGACGGCATCTGTGATTCCCTGAGGGATGCCGGCCAGCGCGCGGAACAGCTGCGGGGGTGCCTGCGCAGATGACTGGGACCCGCGGGGCGGTTGAAAAACGACCGCCCCCGGATGCCCCCTCTGACGTCTGGCCTGCATAAATGTATCCACAGGGTTCCGGGGAGGATATGCACCCCGGATGTGGACAAGACAAAAAGGATGTCGCGATGCTCCCCCCTCATGCACGCCGGCGGCGTGCGGGGAGAAAACTCTGAGCGGTCTGCGGCCGGTGCCGTGACTTCACTTTAGCCCGGCCGCTGCGTGTTCAAGAGCCGCAGGCTCGTCTCCTCCCCCGTTCGCACTCTCTCCGGCACGCTTACTCCCGTCGCGCCTCCGCTCATGCTTCGCGTCTGCGCCGTCCGTAATCCCGCTTCCGTTCGCTTGCGCTGCGGCCTCGTCACCGCTCTTGAACACTCCGCTTTTCGCCGGGCTGTCATTCAGTCACGGCACAGGCCGGAACTGTATCCCCTTTACCTGCGGAGGTTTCTGATGAACACAGCACTGCACGCACCTCAGACGGCGCGTTATCTGGACGGCTTCGTAAAGCTGCGCTTTCTGCCTTCCCTGTTTGGCGACGATTTTATGCGCGCCGAGAACAACGTTTATTTGTACGCCGCGCGCTATCTGACGGACTACAACGGCGGTGAGTGGACTTTTATTCACCTGGAGGAAGGGGGCGGATATATGGCTCCGCCGGAAGGCACATGGCGTTTTGAGAACGCCGAAAACTGGTCTGTAGCAGAGGTATCGGCTGACGCAGCGGGGATCATCATTACCGCGCTTGTGCTGAATCACCGCAGCTGGATGTATGACCGCCACGACGAAGAGGAGCTGTGCGCGCTGTATTGCCGCCGCCACCGCCAGCTGATGACATGGGCGGAAATTCACCCGGAAGCGCCCGCCATTTTTCGCGCGCTTGACTGAACACTAACGGGGGCGGCTTAGCCGCCCAAAAGGAGAGAAAACGATGCACGGTAATGTAAATGAGATCTGCGCCTGGCTGCTGGAGACCTTTCAGCCAGACAGCCCGTTCACCATCCTGGTCTGGACGGAGGAAGACGTTCAGGATTGCACGGATTCAATGGCGCTGACGGAGGAGGAGGGGCGCGCAGTGCTTGCTGAGATCTGCGAGCTGGGCGATCACCAGCGCTACGGAATAGGCCGGGACGCCATACGTGAACTGGCATGTCAGGTACGCCGCGACAGGCAGGCAGGCAGGCACGTCACACTGCCGGCTGCGAGCCTTGCGGTACTGCTGGAGCTGGCCGGAAAGACTAACGAAACGGGCAAAGGTACGGACGCTGAGGAAGCTATCCATCAGGCACAGGAGGCCATGCGCGGGTAGTATGGCAGCTGTCAGATGAAGGTCATTTTCTTATCTGACAGCATACCCGTCTGAATGCACCTGAAACCCATTGCCGCCTTCGGCGGCCTGCAGCTGAGATGTGCCCTCTTATGGACACGCCATTGTGTACAGTACGCCCGGGGCCGGAAAATCCGCGCTCTTTCATACCCTGATAAAGGCCGCGCTGAAAACAGAACGCGCCGGAGGTCAGCATGATCAGTAACGTTATCGATCACCTCGCCGGCATTCTCAGCAGCAGCCGGGACGAGGGGGGCGCGAAGATGGCGCGTCAGAAGCTGCAGGAGAGCTTCAGCTATCCCTCGCTGACCAGCCTGCTGCCATGGCGCGAGTTTGATGAAAAGTCGGAACTTTTCATCAACGCCCGCTCGGTAGGCTTCATTATGGAAGTGGCCCCGCTCGCCGGTGCCAATCAGCAGGTGGTGCAGGCGCTGGACGACCTGTTACGCAAGAAACTGCCGCGTAAAACGCCGGTTACGGTGCTGATGGTGGCCAGCAAGTGCGTGGGAGACATGCTGGAAAACGGGCTCAGCCGCGACATGTGGAAGGGCGACATGGCGCCGCGCCTGAACGCCATCACCAAAGCCTTCTGGGAGCGATCGGCGCTGAAGGGGCTGGCCAACGAGCGTGAATACCCGCTGTATCTGCGCAACTACCGTGTGTTTCTGGTGTATGCCCATCCCGGCACCGGCGGCATAAAGTCTATGGATGCGGTGGCGCAGGTGCGCGAAACGCTTCGCGTTTCTATGCTTGCCGCGCATATGGACACGCGGCGCGTGGGGCCCTCGGAGTTTTTGTCCGTCATCCGCGAGCAGCTTAACTATCGTCCCGGCCAGGTAAGCGGCGCCAGCGAGCACTGGAATCCGGAGCAGGAGCTGCACCGACAGTGCGTGGACACCAGTACTGAGATGGAGGTCCATCCCGATCACCTGCGACTCACCACGGCGCGTCAGACCCGAGACAGGGCCGTCAGTGACGACAGTGACACCGCGGTTGTCAGCACGCGCATCGTGAACATGCAGCTGACAAAAGTACCTAAGCAGTTCGCGCTGTGGCAGGCGGCGGACAACCTGCAGAACATGCGTTTCCCGGACCTGGGCATTCCCTGTCCGTTCCTGCTGAGCTGGACTATCTGCGTCGAGGAACAGGTCAGCAGCCAGAATGAGGCGTTCCGTAAAGAGCAGGATATGGGCAAAAAGGCCAACTCCTCCTACGGCAAGCTATTTCCCAATACGCAGCGCACCTACGAGGAGTGGCGTGACCTGCGCATGGGGCTGGCCAGCAATGAAATTGCCATGTGCAGCTTTAATTTCAACCTGACACTGTTCACGCCCGATAGCGACAGCGAACAGCAGCGCTGTGAGCTCTCGGCTATTAACGTGTTCCGTAAAAATGACCTCGAAATGTCCACCCCGCGTTATCAGCAGCTCCGCAACTGGCTGACTTCGCTACCGTTCCTGATGCAGGAAGGCCTGTGGGACGACATGAAGCTCATGAATGCCACCCTGCGCTGTAAAAGCTTTAACGCCGTCAACCTCATGCCGGTGGTGGCCGAGCGTCAGATGGCGGCCTCCGGCAGCCCGCTGCCGACCTACCGCAACGCGCTGGCCTTCTTTGACATGTTCAGCGAAAGCAACGGGGCCACTAACTTCAATATTGCGGTAACCGGCACCACCGGTGCCGGCAAAAGCTTCTTCATTCAGGAAATCCTGCGGCAGGTGCTTAACTCCGGCGGCTTTGGCTGGGTTATCGATATGGGAGGAAGCTACAAAAACTTCTGCCGGCAGGCTGGCGGATCTTACCTGGACGGTGCGACGCTGCGCTTTAACCCGTTCGCCAACGTGCGGAACATCAAGGAGTCTGCGGAGGGCATTCAGGGGCTGCTTACCGTACTGGCCAGCCCCAACGAACCGCTGGATAAGGTCAGCGAAACCATCCTGCTCAAGGGGGTGGTGGCGGCATACGAGGCCAAACAGAACAAAGCACGCATCGATGACGTGGTGCTCTACATGAAGTCAGCGGGTGTTAGAGAGGAATATGGCCAGCAGCCGACCATCATGAACCGCATCAACGAGCTGGTTCTGCTGCTGGACCGCTGGTGCACGTGGGGAGCCAACGGCGATTACTTTAACTCGGACAATCCTACGCTTGACGGCGACACACGCTTCGCGGTGCTGGAACTGCTGAGCCTGGAAAATCAGCCGCACCTGCTCTCCGCCATCCTGTACTCGCTCATTCTGGCCATTCAGGAAAAAATGTACCACTCGCCGCGCAGCCTGAAGAAGGTAGCCATTATCGACGAGGCCTGGCGTCTGTTCAGCGGCTCAAATCCGCACGCCGCCCGCTTCATCGAAACCGGCTACCGTACGGTACGACGCCACCGTGGCGCATTTATCACGATCACGCAGGGCATCAAGGACTTCACCGGTACCAGGGATCAGGCTGCACCGCCTGCGGCCGCGGCCGCGTGGGACTGCTCCGGTACCAAAGTGACGCTGCTGCAGGACGCGAAGGCGTTCAAAACCTACCTTAATTCCAACCCGGACCAGTTCAGCGAAGTTGAGACGCAGGTTATTCGTGGCTTCCAGCCCGCGCGTGATACCGGCTTCAGCTCGGTGATGATTTCCACGGGCGAAAACAGTTCGTTCCACCGGGTATTCGTCGATCCGGTGACGCGCGCCATGTTCAGCACACGCGGGGAAGACTACCAGTACATGACCGAGGCGCAGAAGCACGGTGCGACCAGCGAGGAAGCGGCATACCTGCTGGCCTGCGAACCGCACATGTATCAGGCCGAAATGCAGGAGCTGGAGCGCTGGGCAGGTCTTGCCACTTCTTAAATGAGGAAACGATATGCAGGAAGACAAGCAGTCGTCCACACAGGTGGACGGTGAAGCCGCAGAGGAACTGAATGTGCGTGACGGCGCGATCATAAAACCGGCGCCCGGTCTGCTGAGCCGCCGGGGTGTTCGCCCTGCCGCCTTCGCAGTGCTGGTTATCGCGCTAAGCGCGGGCGTCAGCGCGCTGGTTGCGAAGGCCGTGCAGCCCGGTTACGTGGTGTTCGACATGAAAGGCACCATCGACACCTTCCGGCTGCAGACGGCACAGACGCCGCTGGACGAAAAGGCCGTTACTGCGCTACCACGACGTCGGGCGCCGCCGCCCTTTCTGACGATGATAACGTTACATCCGATCGTCTGATCGAAAACAACGATGCGCTCGCGGAGATGCTGGGTCTGACGGGGACGCCGGGAATTATCATAATGCCCGCCGAAAATGCCACGGCAGACAACACCACTGTGCTTCCGGGAGTGGTCAGCGAGCAGGTGATGCAGCAGGCAATCGCCCGGGCCGCGGGCGGATAAAAAAATCCCGGCTCAGGGCCGGGAAAATAGATTCATGAATTATTTACCGCGAGCGAGTCGCCGGCAGTAACACGGGTATCGGCTAACCCGCCAGAACCTTTACCCCTCTGACGCCCATGTCGCTCAGGCTGTTCGTTCCTCGCGCTGCTGCGGTACGCCTCAGCCTGACCGCCCTGACCGTCGCTATACAGGGCGATCATTAACGAACATCACCACCGACAAGAACGTTTTGTCCGCCAGTCTTCCCTTCAAACCTGTTTGAGCGTCCCGCCAGACGCCGGATTTGGATTAAGTCAGCCGAAAATGTGAATGAGATCGCGGGAAAAAGGATCGGTGAACTTTTTTTATCCATACGATTCGTGCCACGCGCAATCTGTGCTGGATTTAAGCGGTTGAGATGAGTATTCTTTTCAGAATTCGCCGGGCGGCGATCTTTTTTTGATCCTTATCCGAGTACTGTGGTGGTCGACGATGAGGATATGCGAAAAACCTGTGGCCGGACATGCGCGGCGCGGGGAAGAACTAACCGGATGGGACGTATCCGTAAAAACGTCCAGGGTACGGAGCTCAGCTTTCACCGGGCTCTGAATGCAAAAACCCCCTGATTCTGTCTTCAACTTGGCGGGAGAGGTCAGAAATCAGGGGGTCCAAAAGCAGGCGCTGGCCTGTGAAGGATTATAACGCATGCAGTTCATAAGACAACCCCTGTCCGCCATAAGTTCGGGACAGGGTGAATGACCAGATTTTAATCGGGTTAAACGGCCCGACTCTCAAAAATGACGGACGCCATCGCGGCGATCACTCCGTCGCCTGCAAGTGCTCAAATCCGGAATGGTTTGCACCCCAGAGCTATCGCCCGTTGCCGGGAGAGTTCGGTCATGCCATGCGCAGACTTGTACTGAAGGACAAGGCCACCGGGCAGCTTCGCCTGCGCCAGCGCCTGTCGCGCAATCCCTATTTTGTCAGGCTGCGTCATGCAGCCGGACGCGAGCGCGACTTCCGGCCGGAGCGACGCGCGCTTATCGACGCCCTTATACCGCTGCTGATCCAGCGCGCCGACATGGCCACCTGGGTGGTTACGATGAACGTTGGCCGACTGGCCGCCGAACTCAGTCCGAAAGACGGGAATGGTGACGTCATTCCAGCCACCCGGGTTGAACCGAGCCGGCTGTCGCGACTGCTGCCGGAACTGGCGCGCTTCGGGCTGATTGAGCTCCCCGACCTGGAATGGGACCCGGTAGAAGAGTACTGGATGCCGCGCCATATCGTGCTGACCGATCGCTTCTGGCAACTCTGCGGCGTCAACATGGACAAGCTTTACGTGCAGCGTAATCAGCGTCTTGAGGCGGAAGCGGAAGGCATCATTGAGCCGGGCACTCACGATTCGGTGCGCGCCGCGCGCCAGCGCTGGTATGAGAACATGCGCATGGCCACCTTACTGAAGCGACGCGAAAAAGCGGTCAGAGAGAAGCGCCGTAAAAAGCTGGGCAAGCTTCCGCTCGATGAGCGCCGCGGTGCCATGGCCAGCTGGCTTATCCGGACCCTGCCTAATCATGAGCTGATGAATACCGACGCTGAGGGCTTTGACCGCCTGGTGTGGCAGTGCCTGAACCAGCTGGAGCTCGGTCTCGGCTACGAGCCCGCCCCTCCCGACGTCGTTCACTGACGTTCCCCCCTGACTTTAACCGCCTTGACTGGCGGTAAAGGCGTTTGTGCCGCGCGTAAAGGCTGGCTTATCTGTCTGACATCACGTCACATTTCCCAGAAAATTTTCCCCGTGCGCACCGTTCTGCGATCGCAGATTTTTTTATCCACACTTACCCGCAATCAGAAAGTGGAATATACCCGCAAGCGACCCTTAAATTATCCGCAAAACATTCCTGACTTACGTCAGAAAGAAATATTCAGAAAGATAAATAAGGTGTTCATGCCGGCATTCTGCGGGGGATAAATAAGGGCTTCGCTTGCAGCGGCCGCAGACGTCCGCGCCGCTCAGAATCTTAAGGTAGCTCCCGCTAACGCGGGCCCCGGAAAACCAGATTAGTTACAACAAACATAGTTCTTCAATAATCAGAAACCGTGCAGTCCTGATAACCTGCGCCCCTCCAGGCCAGACCTGCGCCGGATCTGAAACCCGGTTGCCCCCACTGACCAGCCGCCGCCGCCCGGCCCGAAGGGCCGGAACTGCAGTGGCTGATAATTGGATGCTGTAACTAAAACAGTTCAGTCGCGTCAGGTTCAGAGCCCTGCTGTTTCGTTCTTTCGTCTGCGACCATCAGACTGATTAGCTGGTGACAGGCCGCTGCTTAAACGGCGTCTGACAGGGAAGGGTTGGGCTTTTGCCATCATCGGCCCTGTAACCGGCTCCGCCGGGTTGACGGCGCCAGCTGGCATCAGGGCCGTCCTGAACGGTTTCTGGCGCCTCCATGCCGCTCACGCGGCATTCACAGGACAGGCTGCGCACTGCTCGCCCGTCCGGCTGTGTCTGAGAGGTATGTGCTGTGCAGAAGACTGAACTGAACCACCGGGACCCGGAGAAGGTATACACCATGATCGGCGCCGTGGTCATGGCGATGGCCAGCGACGATCTTGAAACCACGCGGCTGCGTATTGCCGGATTCATCCGCAAAGAGCTGGCCAGAGTGGACGTATGGTCGCCGGAGATGAAAACGCTCATGCAGGGCGCGATCGGGACGCTGGTAGTCTATCCTGAACAGGACATCGTGGAGGGGCATCGCGACGGCGATTAAGGGTTCTGTGAGGGCGGCGGATGTCATAAAATGCCGGATTTAAGGGCCACTTTTTACCTGGTTCTGCATGAAGGACACCGCTTATGGATAACGACAATCTGAACGTCAGTCACCTGGCGTGGTGCGGGCTGATTGCGCTGCACACTGCCCGCCGCGACGGGATCGCGACCTCCCCCGCGCAGGATAACCTGTTTCTGACCCGCTGGCTGGCCAACGCTGAAAAGCAGCGCCGCTTTCCCCGGGAGCTTGCCAGCGATATCAGCTGGCTGCTGAAAGAAGGGCGGGAAAAGGGACTGCGCGCCGACCTGCCCGGCAAGCTCGACTACCTGTGGCGCGCCGGCAACGGCAACCTGCAGGGGCAGAATGACCTGTTCCGGCTGCAGCACGCCCTGCACGCGGTGAAGCTGACCGGGTGGATTTATATGGTGCTGGCAGCGAGCGAATGGAGCGGCCGCCGGCAGCTGCGCCTGAGCCCTACTGTATCTGGGATTTACCTGAACCGCCACGCGCTCGACGTCGGCTTTGACGAGCACGGCCGCCAGCGCATCCCCCTGCCCGCGCGCATCACCGGCGAGCTGCCCGCGCTCGATAAACTGCTGCAGCGATCGGGCTGGCGCCGGGAAGTGGCCAGAAGTGCGGATGAACATCTGCACCTCCTCCTCGCGGACGGATTCCGGGCAGCATGAGGTCCGAACAGCAATGGTCACGGACGTTACAGGCTACAGTGCACCTCCGCGCCGGCTCAGGTTCCGGTACGGCGCGGCCAGACTAACAAATTGTCTCAGCTCACTACTGAAACAGCGCTGTCAGATAACCGGTATTCTGGGGTGACAATAATTTCCCACTCGCGCGTATACATGGACGGAAGCCTACCCCCAAGCACCATAACGGCAGGCGTCAGCCATGTTAACAGCCAGGGAAACAGCAATGGCAGATCGCGCCGCACAGTGCAGCACATGCCGGCAGCCGTGAGCTGTTCAGTCAGCGGCTCCCGAAACCGACTGTTTGAGAGCAGGTGCGAGCGTAAAATCAGCGGTCGGGACAGCGTGCAGGGCTCATCTAAAACAAAATCAGCCATTTTGCCAACCCACTTGTGCATTGGCCTGCTATTGATATCAACAGTAAGCTTTATACCCACGTACCGGCCGGGCCGGTAGGCGGCACGACAGAATAGCCAGTACAGTACAGAATCTGCAGGAGCCGTAGTAAACGGTTTATCAGTCCACTTATTTATTAATCTGCATGTCCGGAAACCCGTTAAGCAAAGGAGGAATACACCAGGAAGAATTGCAGCCGGGACAATTAATGCGTCAATGGCCCCTGTGTATGAGAGATAAGAAACAGATGATAAGCTGACCATCAATATAAGGCTGAGAAATACAGACCACACAATCTTAACGTTACGTCTGATAGTTGCTTTACTTATCCTTTCCAGTCCCTCTGGGCTGAGACGCTTCGAAACACTGGCTTCGCTGCTTGTTATCATCTTACCTGGTATAGGCTGCTCTTTTTTCATTTCAGTATTAGTCTCAATGCATGATGAGGGCTTATCTAAATAAATTGTCTGCACAACTTTGCCTGGCAGGCAAGACGCTGAGTATTCGTTATCAGAGGACTGAGACATCATCTGCGCATAGGCTGCATAATCTTCAGAAGCCTGCTGCCGCCAGCGGCGGACCGGTGCCTGACGTTCAGCTCGCACCCTGTATCCGCAGCAACGCTCCCTGGCTGAACGGGTAAGTGTCTCCTGAACCCACGTCCAGAATGCGCGACCGGTGTGCGGCGTCACGCTATAGCCGGCCTTTTTCATGATTTTACGGGCGGCGTTTTCACTCCAGTTGCGGATGAGAGAAAATGCGCCGTTAATATCGCCACGAGACGTCATTAAATTAATTTCATGGAATTCATTCATATTAGACCCTCCCTGATACAGTATTATTATCGGACGTAATAGATGAAAGTTTAGGCTTTATTCAGCATTAATACGGCAGAAAAAGACGAAACCGTTTAACTGAACAATCAGCGGGTGATAAAATATCCAGAATTATTCCACAGGGCTATTTTACTTTGTTCAAATATACTTTGGTAGCGATGACATTATTAACGTGCTGCTATATGCCTTATGCATCTGCGGCGGTAATAGCCGGATTTTCGCCGGGCGGCACGGCGCTGAGCCTTATTCTGCAGTTCACCCGCACCGCGCGTATCAGTGCTGACGTGGCGGCCTATGACTTCACCAGCCGACCGGTGGCACAGGAGCTGTCGGCGGCCGTGGCGCGTGGGGTAACAGTGAGGCTGGTTGCGGATGAAAAGAAAAGCCGCGACCGCTGGTCGCTCGTCAGCGAGCTGGCATGCTCGGGTATTCAGGTGCGCATCAATAGCACGTACAGCATCATGCACAATAAGTTCATAGTGGCGGATGGCAACGCGGTAGAAACGGGATCCTTTAATTACACGTTTTCTGCTGAAAAAAGAAATGCAGAAAACGCGCTAGTTATCACGGGCGAGCCGGAAACGGCCGGCCTATACCAGGCAGAATTTAACCGCTTATGGAGTGAGTCCGTACCTCTGTCGTGCGCAAGGCAAAGCTAAATTAATCCCTTACTACTTATCGGGCTCAATTAGCTCTTTGCCCTGGTTATGTATGTTCCCAACCTTCTTACTTACGGGATGCCATGTAAATTCCTGCTCCGGGACAGCTGCATCATGTGCAATTTCTTCCGCCCGCTGCGGCGAAGTGTCATTACTCAGCCATTCACGAACGGCGTCCGCAGTGATCACCAACGGCCGGCGATCGTGAATATCGACCATCCCCTTGTTGCTCGATGAGGTCACGATAACGAACCCTTCTTTACCGTGATCCTGTCCGAAAGGTTGTCTGCCAATCGCCGCAAAGAAGAGTGGCTGCTCTTTACGATGGTAGATATAAAACGGCTGTTTTTTCCCGTCTTCTTTCTTCCATTCGAACCAGCCGTTGGCTGGCACGATGGCACGCCCATGGTTCCACAGCGGCTTAAACATGCGCCCGCTCGCAGCCGTTTCGCCCCGTGCGTTTATGAGGGGCTGCTTATCCCACCATTCCGGGCCATAGCCCCAGTAAACCGGGTCGAAATGCAGCGCATGCTCACGTTCGCTGAGCAACAGCACCTTCGTGCCGGGCGCAACGTTAAACCTGCCGATGGGGTCAGGATCAAATGTAAGTTCGTCAGGTTTCAGGCCCAGCGATTCGAAATATTCATCACGGCTGCTGTACTGCGCAAATCGTCCGCACATAGGCACCTCCTGCTGTAAGGATAACGTATCAGCGCGGCATGCTCACGACGGGTATTTATAAGACCGTGAATACGGTGCTGACAATTGGTGGCAGTGGGAAGCGTCAGGCGATCATGAGGGCCATTGCATGCCTTTCCCTCAAAGAAATAGCATTATGATGCATAAATAGATGTGTATTAATATTACTTTGATAGTTTTTTGATAGTGTTTTTCAGTGTGTCTGTCTGGCCCGGAAATCAGGCCAGACTGTGAGTGTGCGTATCAGATGTGAAAGGCTATGCGCTTCCCCGTTGGCAGCTCGACATCAAGACTGAGTTTGCCTCCCATCGCCTCAATGTAGCGCTTGAGCGTAGCAACCTTCAGGTCGTTTCCGCGCTGCTCCAGTTGTGTAATGGCAGGCTGGCTGATACCCATGGCTTCAGCTACGTTTTTCTGTGACAGCTGCAATTCCTCCCGCATCATCTGTAATCCGGTTTCAAGGATCATCTCGTCAGCGATATCACGGATGCGGGCCTGACTCTCCGGAGAGCGTGCAGCAATTACTTCATCCAGCGTTCTCATTTTTTCCCCTCCATTGTGTTCAGGTGCGCAGTGAACTCATCATCGGCGATACGGATCATGCGCTCGTAAAATTTCTTGTCGTTACTTTTGTCACCGGCACAAAGCACGATGGCCCTCCGGGCCGGATCAAATGCAAAGAATGCTCTGACCGGTGAACCGCCATACTGCACGCGGAGTTCTTTCATGTTCTTATGACGGGAACCCTTGACGGTGTCGGCATAAGGCCGGGACAAAGCCGGACCGTACGTCCTTAAATTAATCAGGTCGGCAAGAACCTTTTCCTGCAGGCCGTCTTCCTGTTCATCCAGCCAGGCGTCAAAGAGATCGCCAAAGAGTACTGTCCACATAGTGTGTCCTATAAGTTACAGCTTATAGGTATTGAGAATATAAGCTTTAGCTTATTCCGTCAAGAGCACTATAGTGTAATGAAGCGGTACCTGTCTGTTCTGCCCGCGCTTCGCAATCCTGGCTGATCGCCACCGGCGCGTCCCCCTTAACGCCGTATGGGCTCTTCACGGCCTCTGTCCCGGAAAAAAGAAAAATCGTTCCCTCAGGCTGAGGTACTTTGCGCAGAATGATCACTCTGCGGGGCCGGCATACCTGTCTGCCCGTTTTCTTTATTTTTTTTATAGGACAAGATGATGAACCATTCTGAACTCCGGACGGCTATTCTGGCACGCTGCCGGGACGTGCTTGCCACGCGATACGCGAAGAAAATCTGCTCCATATGCTGGTTTCCGGACGCGTGGCCACCTGAGGACGTCATGGCGGTACTTGAAGAAATGTGTCGCGAAGGCATCATCTCCTGCACCAAAGGGAGCAGCCAGGTCGTCGATGGCTTTCTGATTAACCTGCAGTGGGCCCGGTCACCTGCCATAAGGATACCGCGCGGAGGGACGCAGTGAATTCAGGCTGCCGGTTCTTACTCTGCAGCGCCGGAGAGAAGGTGCTGCCCTACCGCCACGCGCTTAACGCCACAATAACTCTGCCGGCCGCGCTGCACATCACGGCGCGGCACACAGAAGACGCGGTGAAATTAGGTTGCCGGCAGGATGTTCTGGCGCCCCGTATGGGAAACAGGTCATGTTTCATTGGGGGGGTTATGGGAAATACATCATGTTGGCGACGATCAACCGTGGTCTTAAACCCCGCCCGATAGTATGTGGGAAAGACATCATGTTTGTTCCGGGGCGTGCTGTGCGAGGAGCTGACTGTGGGAAATACATCAACTTTGCTTCGCTGCAGGCGCGAAGACGCGGATTCGCGCTTTTACAGGGCAGCCGGTGTGGGAGACAGGTCAGGTTTAGGCGTGCGTGCGCGGGAAATCCCGTCCAGAGTCAGTAACCTGTGGGAAAAAGGTCATGTTTTCAGGGATGAGTGGCAGGCCCGTATGGGAAACGCATCAAGTTCAGCGCAGTGCCTCTGTGGGAAACACATCAACTTCAGAACCGTATGGGAAAAAGGTCAACTTTCGCGTTGCCGCATCCCGTCAGCTGATGGCCAGCGGCTTATCCATCACGCTGAACAGCAGCCGGCCGTCGTCCTGAGTGCGGTAGCTGACCCGTAACGGCGTCTTCTCGTTGATTTTTTTGATAGCCGGCTCGAGGAAGGTTCGCTTCATCTCCGCTTTATTCGACCGCTGCGAGTCCGGGAGCATAAACCGCTCACAGAGCCACTCATGATCCGTTACCCACGTGCCGGTGCTGCGGAACTGGCACAGGCTCTCATAAAGGCGGATGACCTTCACGCTGTTAAGCTGGCCACAGTCATAGAGAGAATACGTGGTGAACTGAGAGGACAAGCCCACCAGGAAAGGCATCACCTTGTAGTTAAACTCGATCTGCCATGAGCCCCTGCCACGCTTCATGCCCGCCTCAGAAAGCCACGGACGCGTAACCTGCTCGAACTCTCCGTCCCTGGGATAAAACGTCACGGTGGACTCACCCAGCGCCTTCACGCCGGCCTTCACGTCCCGGCTGGCCACCGCGGTAGCCACGTTAAAATACTTTACGTAGTCGGAGACGCTTACGCTGAAGAGAGGCAATACATCAGACTCAAAGTCTTCGGAAGCCTCGCTGAAATAGGCCTGCATCAGGCACAGCCACAGTACGCGCTTTGCCTGAAGAGGAAGGTAATAGGCTGCTTCCGTAAGCTCATTGGATTGCTTGATACTTACCTTTTTTTTAAAACTTTTCAGCGAGATAGTACTCATCCAAAGCCTTTGTGGGTAAAAAAATAATTACCCATATTCGCATCAGTAGAGAAAATTGCAACTCCTCATCCCGTACTTATCAACATGTGAATAAATAGTTTTCTAACTTGATGTCTTTCCCATAACTTCTTGATGCATTTCCCATCTGTAGATGCTTCCGATCCCACGGAAAGTTGCGCAGATCCCCATGCGGAGTTGTGCAGGATCCCATTAAGGATCCGGGCCAGGCCACGCATACCAAGGCCTGGCAGGGCGCTAAAAAGCTTAAAATTATAAAATACTGAAAATTCTTTTAAAATTTAGTCCTGTGGACAATGTGCATAACCCCTTTCTGCGGGTAACAACCAAGCGTAAGCAGAAAATACAGATCCGGGTGACGTTTCGCTTCCTCGGTCATTCGCGAGCAGGCTCGGTCATGACCTGCGGCGAGCGTTAATGGATATTCGCTAAATCCGTACAACGGTGAAGTGTATGATTTCCGGGTTTGAGAAGTCATTCAACCACCTCCCCTTAGTAATTGAGGTTCCGGAAAAAGGCAAAGTAAGATGTGCTGACGAAAGACAGGCTTTTACACGGCCCAGAATCCCCCTATCTTTGGGGGCCATGACATCTTTCCTTTTCGGAGTTCACGGCATGGAACTGCAGACCCGGCTTGTTTTTATTGATACCTCCGCCTATCAGGCCAAACGTTTTCTATTTGGCCACTATGATCTTGCTCGCCTGGAGACAATGGTTACCGAAGGAAAAATTCATCTTCTTGTAACTGACGTAATACGCTCTGAAATTGAAGCCCATATCATAAAGTTTGCCGATGATGCAGTCAGTCAGCTTAAGCGGTTCCAGAAAGTCGGCGCCTTCCTGCGCGTCGCGGATGAGTCTACCGGCGGTGGGCTATTTGCCAAAGTTAACGCGGAGGAAGTGCTTGCGGAGGCGATGGCGAAGTTTCGAGCCCTTATGGATAACGGTCTAACCGAACAAATTTCTGTTTCCATTGTGGATCCGGCTCAGATTTTCCGTGACTACTTCTCGGCGGCTCCCCCATTTCACCGTGAAGCAAAGAAATCCGAGTTCCCGGATGCGTTTTCACTGGCAGCCGTGGACAAGGTAGCCCGTGACCGCCATCACAGGGTCTACATCATCAGCGCCGACGGAGATATGAAGGCGGTGGCCGACAGGAATCCCAACTTTATCCATCTGGAAAAACTGGAGCATCTGCTGAATCTGGTTAACAGAAATGACGAAGAGCTGACCGGCCTGCCCGGGTTTGCCGATGGTGTTCTTCAGCAACTGATGGAACACGTTATGACAACAGCCCGGGAAAAACTGGAGAATGGAGAATTTATTCCAAACTCATCAGGAAATGCTGATTTTGATGTCAGCGATATATTTATCTTTGACATTGATATTGCAGAAAAACAGCTAATCGAGGTGGACCAGAATGGGGCGACTTACGACTTGGAGTTCAGCGTCTCGTTGCTGGCGACTTATGATTCTGTAGATTATTCCGGAGTGAATTGGGACAGGGAAGACCGCGTCATGTACGGGATGCGGGAGACAAGCGATACGTTTCGCCACAAGGAGCAATACGCCGCTACTGTAGTTATTGGCTTCTACGAAGGATTGAGGCAGAACGCTGAGATAGAAAGGCTCGATTTTGAGCATGATGTTTTCGACCTCGATATCGATGAGGCCGAATATATTGAAAAGCCGAATGACCATATGTTTGGCTGGACAGAACAATAATTGACCAGCCATTGGACGGATAAAAATGGCCGCAGAAGCGGCCTTTAATCTATTAAGCAGGAGGTGCAGATGCACGTTGCTGTCTGCTTCTCTGAGCCCAATGAACATTTTGCGATTGAGCAGCGGAAGTTATTCATGCCATTTGATATGCTAAATGCGAGATGAAATTAGTTTTTTCTGGGGTAATACATGGCGTTTGCACAGATGATGCGTGACACCCTATCCCTTGTTAAGCGGGATGGAGTGAGGACCGATGGGATAAAAGGTAGCGTTCAGAAGGATAAGATTTTTATTCTGCGAAGCGATATTGCTGTTGAAAGAGGTGATCTTCTTATTCGTAGTATGCCGCATGGGGGTATAGAAGAGTATGAAGTGATTGAGCCGAATTTCAGGCA
>NZ_OCMY01000004.1 GCF_900215435.1 Candidatus Pantoea floridensis | reverse complement strand
TGACCTGGAGGCGCGCGCGAAGCAGCTGGACGCCACCTATGACTTCCGGCCCCTCATTAGCGCTCGGGGCTGGCTGCCGCCGGTCATCACCGAGGCCGTGGATGTGGCGCACCTCACCCCCGACCAGATTCGCACCGCGAGTCACGTGTACGAAATCATCCAGCCCGAGCGCTTCGTGAGCAACCCGCCGACGTGGCGGGGCTGGCTGATGGCCGGGCTCAGCACCGTGCCGCCGGACGAGCCGGTGGGCGGGCTGATACCGGAGAACGGCGTTCAGCGAGACATCTGGCAGGCGGCGGTGAACGAAGGCTGGGCGGAAGGGCGCCAGAGCGCCGATGAGACGCTGGAGGCCAACGTCAACCGCCTGACGCGCGACTACAACGGCATGCTGCAGTACGTGCTGCTGCGCCGTCAGAACCTCATCACCGCCCCGGTGGTCACCGAGCGTCAGCAGACGGTCACCGGCGACAGCAACAAGCTCACCACCGGCGACCGCGAGCGTCGCCTTGAGTCACGCGCCGGTTTTGTCACCGACAAGGCGAAGTGGAAGCCGGTCATCAATACGGAGAAACGCTGATGTCAGCCTCGGGACTGGAACTTTACGACTTTGGTGGCGGGCTGAACGCCGATACGCTGCGCGGCTTTATGGTGTGGTGTGCGCACAATAACGTGAGCGACATACACCTGCAGGGCGACAACCATTTCGTGGTGGGCCGCTACGGCCGCCTGCTCAGGGCGAGTCCGTTCGTGGTAGCGGACGACACCCTGTCCAAGCTGATGGACGAGGTGTTTACCCCGGAGCTGCGCCCGAAGGTGCGCGGCGGGGTGGCCGTTGACCGCGCGATGCAGCTCGACGGCGACATGACCGGCCGCTGGGGCCTGAACCGCGGCGAGCGCATCCGCTTTCGCGTGAACCTGCTGCAGGGGACGGCGGGGCGTCAGGACAGCACCATTGCCTGGACGCTGCGAGTTATCCCCTCGGACATTCCGCCGCTGGACAGTCTCGGGCTGGAGCCGGATCTGATGGCCAACCTCCTGCCAGCGGAGGGCATCGGGCTGTGGGGCGGTATCACCGGCTCGGGCAAGAGCACGTCGCTGGCCGCCTCCTATCGCTACTGCCTGGACACGGACCCGGACCGCAAGGTCACCACCAAAGAAGACCCGATCGAGTTCATCCTCGGGCGGTCGGGCGACGTGCTGCCGCCCCTGCAGTCGCAGGTCGGCAGGGACATTCCCGACTTTGCCAGCGGTATCCGCGCAGACCTGAGGCGCGCGCCGTCGGTTATCGGGGTGGGGGAGATGCGCGACCGCGAGACCATTGACGTGGGCATCCGCGCCGGTCAACTCGGTCACCTGATGCTGTCCACCACGCACATCAACTCGCCCGGCGAGGTTTTCCCCCGCCTCATCAACGAGTTCCCCCATGAAAGCCGCGACGCCATGGCCTGGTCGCTGCTGGGCGTGCTGCAGTACGTGGTGGTGCAGAGGCTGCTGCGCACCACCGACGGTAAGCGCGTTGCGGTGCGCGAGTACATCCTTTTCGACTACTACCTGCGCGAGAAGCTCGCCGGCATGCCGTGGTCGCAGTGGGGGGCGCACATTAACAACATTATCCGGCTGGAAAAGCGCCGCATCGTGGATCAGGCCTGGCAGCTGTTCCGCACCGGCCGCATCGCCGAATCCGAGCTGGCGGTGGTGATGTCGCCGCTCCAGCGCCGCGAGTTTGAGGAGGGCATCGCGTGAGTGAATTCAAAAAAGAGGATTACCCGCCGGGGTTCTGGCGGTGGGCGGGCAGCCCGCTGAACTTTCTTGGCATCCCCGCCTGGTTGTTTCTGCTTTATCTCTTCTGGTTCCGCTTTCCCGCCATGAACACGATTTACATCGTGACCGGCATCATCGCCGTGTTCCGCCTGCTGAAAGCCTTCGGCTGGGGCGTCACCGAGCTGCTGACGCGTCTGGCCCGCCTTGCGCGCGGCAAGAGCCTGAGCGGCCGTCCCTGGTGGTACCGGCGCTACACCGACGGTGAGTAGCCGTCTCTGACCCTGTAACAGGAGGCATCATGAGTACAGCTGACTACCCGGTATGGCTTGCGGTCCTGCCGGACCAGCGCGACACCGCGCGCGCCGACGCCGGGAAGCACCCGGACGGGCGCAGCGCGATCGCGTGGGATAAAGAGGCACAGCTCTGGTACGCCCGCCCGGGCGCGGACCTGAGCCGGCTGCAGGCCTGGCTCCCGGACCCGTCGCGGCGCAGTGGCGGCGGCGATCCGCAGACTGAGTTTCTGGACGCGCTGACCGACGCCGGGCTGATTATTGACGGCCTGCCGGTGATGGACGGTGAGATACACCGCGTGTCGGTCACCGACGGCCCCAAAGGCAACGGCGACGGCGTCTACCGCGGCTATCTGAACGGCAGCAAGCCGGGCGGCTGGTTCATCAACTACTGGACCGCCAAAACGCACAAGGACATCACGAAGTGGAAGGGCACCGGCGGTGAGTCAGACCCGGTGGCCCGTCTGCACATGAAGGCGGTTGCCCGCCAGTCCCGCGATGACTCCGCGCGACGCCTGGCCGACACGCACGCCCGGCAGACGGCCAAAGCGAAGGCGCTCTATGAACGCCTTCCGCCCGCCGACCCGGACCACGCCTATCTTCAGCGTAAGGGCGTGACGGCGGATGACGGTATCCGGCAGACGCGTAACGGTGCGCTGGTTATCCCGTTTCAGGACGTGGACGGTGTGTTCCGCACGCTGCAGTACATCCCGCCCGACGGCGAAAAATACCTGTTCTCCGAGGCGCCCAAGGCGGGCCACTTCAGGGTGGTGGGCGGAACGCTCACGGACGGGGAGCCCATCCTGTACGCCGAAGGCTATGCCACGGCGCGCAGCCTGAACGAAGTGACCGGTCGCCCGGTGGTGATGACCATTGACGCCGGGAATATGCTGAACGTGGCGAACGTGCTCAGCGCCCGCTACCTGAAAAGCCCTCACCTGTTCATGGTCGACTTTGACCACAGCAAGCCGGTCAACACCGGGCTCGTGATGGGTGAGCAGGCCGCGCTTAACACCGGCGGCAAAGTGATTATCCCTGACTTTACGGCCGCAGAGCGCGACGCAGGCCTGACCGATTTCAACGATGTGCACCAGTCCCGCGGTACTGAGGCCCTCCGGGCTGATCTCCTGCCGCAAATCAATCAGGCCCTTGCCGGCCTTAACTATAAGGAAAACGTCATGGCCATACCTGACGACGCACAGCCTGCGCCGGATAATGTACCTGCCGCGTCTTTGGACCCTGCAGCGGACTCCACTCCGGCACGCCGCCCGGGCACGGCCAAAGAGAAAACGGGTGAAATTCTGAAGCTGCGCGATGAGGGGCTGAAGCCTGCGCAGATTGCGGAACAGCTCGGCATCGGGCAGACCAGCGTTTACCGCATCCTGAAGGCGCAGCAGCCTGAATCTGCGGCGCCAGCCGCACCGGCCGCCGGTGGCAATGATTTGCCCGCTACGTCACCCGAAGCACCGCAGCCGGTTCCTGCCGCTTCAGCAGACGCCACCGCCGTGCCAGAGCCGGTCGTCCCGGCGCCTGCCGTGGCAGAGGCGCCTGTCGTCCCCGACCCGCAACCGGCACCCGCAGCGGCGGCTGAGGCTGATATCCTGCGCGCGCCGCCGGCTATTCAGGGCGAGCTGCGCGGAGCGCTGTCTGCCCTGATTCAGGGCAGCATTACCCCGGGGGCGTTTCAGGACACCGCCGATCGCCTGCAGCGCGAACTCAGCCAGGTGCGCGAGTCCGGGACCTACAACGACGCTTACGTCAGCGAAACGCAGGCGGTGTTTGACAGACTGACCGGTGGCGGGCTGGCAGTCAGCGAGCGTCCCGGCATGTTAAGCCGCGCGCTGAGCGCTGCGGGCCTGAAGGACAGCGACACCACGCTGTCTCTGCGCAGCAGCGGCCAGTCAGATGTGCGAACCATTCCGGCTCAGATCCAGTCGCTTTATACCCGCCTGGCGGACGGCGAGCTGTCGCGTCCGCAGCTGGAAAAGGCGCTGCGTGAGGTGCGCAACGATCTGCGCCGCGCCGAGTTGTCCGGTCAGCAGTCGTCCGCAGACGTTCAGTCATCCTGGGCGGCGTTCGGGCGCCTTGACCTGGCCGCCGGCGAGACGGAAGGCCGGGCGGTGACCGCAGCCGTTGCCTCACTGGCTGCGTCCCAGGCCGCTGCCACGGCACCTGCTGAAGCGGCCCCGACGGTCGCTGACGTTTCGGCGCACGCGGTACGGCCAGAACAAGCTGCCACCCCTGACGCCTTCTCTGCCTCTTCTGAAACAACAAAGCCGGTTCAGGATGCGCCTGCGTCAGAAGCATCACCGACCACTCCTGTTGCCGCAGCTGAGGCCACGACCGTTTCTGAACCGGCAGTGGCAGAGCCTGCAGCGGCAGTCGCTGATTCTGTACCTGTCCCGAACATGCCTGACGTTCAGCCATCCGAAGCACCACCGGCACCGCGTGCTGGCGCGGAACAGTCCGCCCCCGCCAGCACGGAGATACCGGACTTCAGCGCGGGCTTAGCCGACATCAATGAGCGCCTGCGGGCGCTGAAAGACGAAGCGGCCAGTCTGGATACGGACGTGCTGGCCATGCGGACGGGCGCGCTCATTAATGAGCGGATCGCGCTGACGGAAATGTGGTCGCAGGGTAACGATACTGAAAATGTTCGCTGGCCATCGGAGGAAAGCGAGGCGCTGGAGGCCGAGCTGCGCGCAGCTCTGGAGCAACGTCCTGACGCGCCACCTTTACCGCAGGCGGCTTTCGGTGAGGAAAACGCCATTCTGGTCGGCGCGCCTCGCGTGGCACCGCAGGACGAGGATAACCCTGCCTCTTCCGGGGCGTCATCGTCCCGCATCGATACCGATAAACTGCTAAGCCGCATCACGCACGACAGGCATCCGGACGGCAAAAGCGTTGTGTACAAGCTGGACGGCGAGCCTGCGTTTATTGACCGCGGTAACCGCCTGGTCATGGCGGAAGGCGCCAGCGCGCACGAAGAAAAAGTGCTGGCCGCGCTGCTGACCGCCGCCAATCACTATCAGGGCCGTATCGAACTCACTGGCAGCGATGAGTTTAAGGCGTTTGCGATCGGCGTAATCGTGGCCAACAAGCTGGACGTGAGCATGAAGAACGCCAGCCAGCAGGCCGACCTGGATGCTGCCCGCCGTGCTGCGGGCCAGCCCGTCACGCCAGCCGCCCCTGCCGATGCGGTGCGCGGCGACCCGCCGGCCGCCTGTGCCGCTGACGCGCCGCCAGTGACGCCCGCAGCCCCAACTGGCGCGCCTCAGCAGGCGACACAACCCGTGACAGCGTCACCGCCGCCAGTCACCACGCCCGAACCTGCCGCCCCGCGGATTTCGGCTGAGGTGCACACTCCGGCAGAAAAGGCCCGCGAGCCCATCACCGGTAAAGTTACCGCCTGCGGTCAGGCTCCCTTCCGCTTTGAAAAGGACGCCAGCGAGAGCACCTTTATTACGCTGCGTACGAAAGAAGGCTCTCAGACGTTCTGGGGTAAAGAGCTGGCCGGCCTGCTGCGCGAAAGCAACCTGCAGCCCGGGCGCATGGTCACACTGCAGTGGCTGGGCGAGCAGCCGGTCACCGTGAAGGTGCCACAGAGAAACGATGAGGGGCAGGTCACGCATTACAAGAGCGTTGACACGCACCGCAACCAGTGGTCGCTGGCACCGGCAGGCGGCAGCCGCGTCCAGACCGGCGGCACTGAGCTGGTATCGCTCTCTGCCGTTGACGTGAACCGTTACCAGCAGATACAGCACGTGCTGGTGAGCCGCCTCGGACTCGATATACAGGCGCCTCCGAAGCCCGCCGATGGCCTGTACTGGCTGAAGCCTGACGGGCAGGGCAGCAGCGTCCCGGGCGACCCACTGTCGGCGCCACGCCCGGAACATAACGACCGCGCCGGCACGGCGGTGATGTCGGCGTGGGGCGATGACGGCCGGCCGGACCTCTATCTGGTTCAGGGGGACGGCCACTACCTTCAGGGCGTGGTGCGGCAGGACGGTGCGTATCAGCACGTTCTGGTCAGCCTGCCGGACAACAAGGGGGCGCCGCCGATGGTGATTAACCTGCTCACCCCGGAGGGCGCGAAGCCCATCGGCAGCGGTAACGGCATCAACCGCTCAAACGGCCAGCCCGTGCCGCGCGAGCACGTGGTGGTGAAGCTTACCGGCGACGATCAGCCGCGCATCGCGAAGCTGGACGCGCCCGCCGACCTGCCCGCCGCGCTGCACGCCCGCCTCGGATACGACGAACGCTACAAAGCGGAGTCAGGCTGGGTAAAGGACCAGCCGGCAGCAGCACCACAGGCAGCACCGGCCACGCCGCCGCGGCCGGCCCAGTAATCGACCCATCCGGAGACTTCACATGACAAACAAAACAGCGACCGCCCTTGTGGCGGTCTTTTTCTGCTGCACCGCCTTTGGTGCCGGCGCCGCGACCTGCCGCGCGGGCAGCGCGGCGCAGACAGGCAGCGAGGCGGGCTATAACGCAGCGAAGAAGGCCAGCGACGCGTGGGCGGCCCGCGAGAGCCAGACGTCCGATCAGCTGCAGAACTGCCTGTCCGGCATCCGCAATATCTCCATCAGCCTGCCCAACCTGCCGAGCCTGCAGGACATCATGAATCAGGCGTCAGAGAAGGTCTGCGGGGCGCTGACGGACAAAATCAACAGCAACCTGCCCACCAGTATCGACCCGTGGCAGTCCTACGGCCTGTAAGGAACATCGCATGCAGAACCCCCAACCCGCAGTGCCGCCTGAGGAGGCGGCCGTGGTCCTGACCGACCCGAATATTTACGAGCACGCGGTACACGCCCAGCACGAGCGAACGCTGGGCGCCCGGTTTGCACACCGCTGCCTGACCGTCGCCGTCTGGAGCCTCATCGTTAACGGGATTCAGGCGATTACCATCGGCGTGCTGATTTATGTGCTGCTCAACATGCCCGGGCACTACGTGGCCACCGAAAACGGGCGCATCACGCCGTTTTACCCGACGGACAAGCCGGTGTGGAGCGAGAGCGACGTGCGTCAGTTCGGCGCCGAGACCATCAGCAAGGCCTTCACCCTGGACTTCGTGCACTACCGCGACCAGATGACGGCGGCCTCGCCGGACTTCTCTGAAGAGGGCTTTACCGGCTACAACCAGGCGCTGACCACCGGCTCCAACATTCTGTCGCTGGTGAAGGACAAGCGCATGAACCTCACCAACACCGTAGAGCCGGGCGTCATTACCCGCCGCGGCGTTATCGGAGGGCGCTACACGTGGGAGTTCCAGTATCCCGTCACGATGCGCCTGCAGGGGCAGAACAGCAGCAGCCCGCCGCTGCGCTACATCTTCACGCTGCGCATTCAGCAGGCCGACGTGCGCCTCAAGCCGCGCGGGCTTGAGGTCACGCAGACCATCACCAACAACGCAGGATAATCCTATGAGCAACTTTCGCACGCTGGCCCTGTGGCTGGCGCTTTGCGGCAGCGCGGGTGCCGCCACGTCAGCGGGGACCTCCCCGGCGGCCGGTACCGACGGCGGGTGGCGCTCCACCGCGTCCGCCAGTGGCGGTGCAGCCACCGGTCAGGCCGCATCTGCTCAGGCAGCGGGCACGCCTGCCGCTGCAGGTCCGCTGCCCGGACAGGCGCTGCCGCCGCCGTCATCGGTGTCTTACGATCAGGCGCAGGCGACCATCGCCCCGCTGACGCCGGAGGAAATCCGTCAGCTGCGCGCGCAGCAGACCGAGCAGAACCGGGCGCTGGCCACGCCGGGCATCACGGCGGTGCCGCGCATCACCGCGCAGACCGTGAGCCTGCAGCCGGGCGCGAGCCTGCCGCTGGTGCGCACCGCGGTGAACTGGCCCGCCACGGTGAGCTTTATCGACAGCACCGGCGCCCCCTGGAAAATTCTCGGGGACCCGGTGAGCGGCTCGCCGGACATCGACGTGAAGTGGATACCGGGCATGTCCTTTATGGTCATCACCGCAAAGCGCGACTTCGTGAACACGCTCATTACCGTGGGGCTGGAAGGCCTGCCGGTGCCGCTGCAGATAAGCGTGATGAGCGGCGAGGCCGACACCGCGAAGAAGACCTGGACGGTGGACGCGCGTCTTGACCTGCGCATACCCCGCCGCGGTCCGGGGGCGGCGCCCGACGCGCCGGGCCCCTCTCGCATCGGCCTGCACGACGACGTGCTGCAGGCGTTTCTGGACGGCGTTCCGCCATCGGGTGCGAAGCGCCTGAAGACAACCGGCAGCGTGCCGGATACGGCGGTATGGCAGCAGGGCGACGACCTCTACATCCGCTCGCGCGCGGACATCCGCGACGAGTTTGACACCACGCTCTCTTCCGCCGACGGCACGCACCTGTGGAAGCTGCCGCTGACGCCGCGCGTGGCCTTCTCAGTTGACGGGCGTACCGAAGCCCTCAGCATTGCCCTGGAGTAATCATGAGCGATCAACAGAACACCGGCGGCAACAACATCCGCCTGATGATGGGCCTGGTTTTTGGCGCTGTCGTGGGGGTGGTGGGCGGCGGCTACGCGCTGTGGAGCTGGCTTGCGACGCCGCCGCCCGCCGTCTCCCGCGTGGACCTGACCCGCGTCACGGGCACCACCCAGACCCGCGCGCAGGAGCAGCCGGCCTACCGCGAGCTGCTGCGCGAAAACAACGCCCGCGGGGCGCAGACGGCGGCGGCCTCGAACCAGAGCTTTATCGCCAGCATTCCGTTGCAGCAGGACGTGACGACGCCTGCTGAGCCGCCAAAGGCGGCACCGGTGACGGTGGCGCAAACGCTCCCCCGCCCGCAGAGCAGCGGGCGCACGCCGGAGCAGGAAAAGGCCCTGGCGGAGGCGCGGCAAAAGTCACTGGCTGCTTTGCTGACAAAGATGCAGGCGGAGACCAAAGCGGGTGAGCTGCCCCCGGCGCAGGTGCTGGGCGGTAAGGATGGGGGATGGACGGACTGGCGCGACTCGCTGCCCGGCAGCTATGTGCAACAGGCCGCCGCGCGCAGCCGTCAGAACGCGGCAAACACACCGCCGGCTTCTGTCGTTGTCGCGCCTTACTGGCGCGGTCCGGGTGAGATTTACACCGGAATAAATTCCGATAACGGCACCACGCCGGTGCTGGGGCGCATCACAACGGGCCAGTACGCGGGCGCGGTGCTGAAGGCCCCCGAAGGGGCGAAGCTGTCCGGGGACGGCGTCATCATTCACTTCACCACAATGGCGCTAAACGGACAGGACTATAAGGTGGACGCCTACGCGTTGCAGGACGATACGCTCGTGGCCAACATCGCCTCTGACGTTGACCATCATTATTTCCGCCGCGTCGTGCTGCCCTCAATCTTCGGAGGAACCGGCGAAGCGGGGCAGCTTTACGCGCAGTCCAACACGCAGCTGCTGAGCAACGGCTTTAACGCCGTCACTGCCCGTCCCGGGCTGCCCGATCCTACTGCTGTAGGAGGCGTAATTCTCGGCGGCATGGCTCAGCGTGCGGGACAGGTGCTGACCAGTGACGCCTCCCGCCTGCCGGACCGCACCGTCACCGTAAAAAACGGCGAGGTCGTTGCCATCCAGTTTATGCGCGGGGTGTACAGCACCGATGCCGAGTCGACTCAGGGCGCGACGGGAACAACGGGCAGCGTGCCATTACCCGCTTCCCTGAGCAGCAACCCGACCCCGACCGCTGCGGAACTGCGCGCGGAAACACAGACGCGCATCCGCGCGGCCGAACAAAGAGGAATCCCCCGTGAATGAATTCGATCCGCAGCCAGCGGTGAGCGCGCCCGATAACGCGCCGGTGCCCGCGCCGCCGGTACAGAAAAAAGAAAGCCTGCTGACGCGCAAGCTCTGGCTCGGGCAGTCGCTGCCGTGGCTGGCCGGTGGGGCGATCGTCCTCCTCGCCGCCAGCTGGTTTCTGCTCGTGCCGTCCTCCTCCGCGCCGGACGCCGGACAGCTTGCCTTCGGGCAGGACCCGGGCTTTGGCAGCGTGCAACCCGCGCCAGCGCCAGCGGCCTCCCCGGTCACGCCGGCTCCTGCGCCCGCCCCGCCGCAGACAGGCGGACTCAGCGTGCCGGCCGGCGCCCTGAACGATCCCGCAGCCGGGGGCAGCGTGCCGGATGACGTGGTGAAGCTTATCCACGAGGGCCGCGAGTTTGAAGCGGCTAACCGTGAGGCAATCACCCGCCTGTCGGACACGGTGCGCGCCCAGAGCAGGGCGCTGACCACGCTTCAGCAGCGGCTTGAAGGGGTGGAAAAAGAAAATGCGCGGCTGGGCAACCTGGTCACGGTGCTGGCCGTGAGGCCGGACGCGGCGCCGGGTCATGCCGCGGCAGGCCAGAAGCGCACGCGCTCCGCGCTGTCCGGGATGCGGCTGGAAAGCCTGCAGAACGGCATGGCGTGGATCAGCTGGCAGGGCCGGACGTGGGCGGTGCAGGCGGGCGACAGCCTCGGCGGCGTCACGGTGCGTGAGGTGAATACGGACGACCGCAGCATCACGACCAGCGCCGGCGTGCTGCGCTAGGAGGCGTCATGGGAGGATCGCTCGACGGCATCACCATGCTGTCAAATCTGGCCTCGGGGCTGCTGAGCGCGGGCATTAACCTCGCGCTCACGCTCGGCATTCTTTTTGGCGTGGTGGGCTCCAGCGGCTTTCTCGCCCGCCAGTCCTGGCTTGCCCGCAAGGCACCCGGGCAGGCGGCGAGCGGCGGCGCTGTCATTGCCTGGGTGCTGCTGTGCTGTGGGCTGGCGGGACTCGACCAGCTTATCGGCGCGGGCGCGCGTCAGATGGGCTGGCAGGTCTCGTTTGACGCCATCAGCTACGTTGACCAGGGCACGTTCGGTCAGGGGGCGGTGGCGGCCAACGCCCTGCTGACCCTGCTGCGCATGATTGGCGTCTGGTTCGCGCTCTCCGGCGTGCTGCTGTGGCGCCGGTCAAAAAAAGACGGCCACACCGGCCTGACCGCCGGGAACGACGTGAACACTGGCACCGCGAAATTTATCATTGGCGTGATGTTTATCTGTAATCCCTACCTGCTTGACGCCATTCAGAAAACGCTCGGACTGCACTGACGCAGACGGCGGAAATTCCGTCCTCACGGACGATTTAACCGGCCATCCGGCCACACTCATTCTTTAAGGAAAACACCATGATGACTCGCCTTTACTGCGCGCTGTACGCGCGCGCCCTGATGCTGTCGGAAGCTCTGCGCCGCCGGATGCTGCGCGTACTCTCCGCCTGGCTTGCGTTCATTTCACCGATGGCCATGGCCGACGGGGACATCGCTGATATTTTGAACCGCTTTGCCGAAGGTTCCAGGTCCGGCACGACCAGCGTGCTGGTAATGGTGCAACTGGCTGGGGTGTGCGGCGTTATCGGCAGCGTTTTTGCGGCCAAGGGGATGAAGAACAACCCGCAGATCAAACTCTGGATGGTCGCTCTGGGGCTGGTCACCAGCCTGCTGCTGCTGGGCATACCAGAGTTGATCAAGCGCGGCCAGACGCAGATGGGCATGACGCCGGTCAGCGTGGGTTAAGTCCGGATGCCGCCCCGCAGCGGGCGGCTATGTTCTCTTTTTTTTTATTTCCCTGAGTCTTTTCATGAAACAAATTTTCCGCACAGCGTTCGACGCGCTGGCGCTTTCTGCCGGCCTGTCCGGCGCCGTTTTTGCTGCCCAGCCGGTCAGTGACGTCATGGTCAGCCAGAAGCCGGACCAGATGAACGCTTCCGTGCAGCTCATCAACAGCAGCATGCAGCAGATGCTCATTGCGCTGAACCAGAGCGCGCAGAACGGCACCTGCTGGCTGGACGGTAAAGCCTTCAGCCAGGGCGCCGTCGCCACGGTGGCGGGGCATGCATCCGCCTGCGGCTTGCAGCACAAAACCGGCTGGCCACAGTGGCGCCCGGTTACAGAACATAATCCGGAGTTGTTCGGCGAATAACCTTCGACCGAGCGTTCTTTTCCACAGGAGGCTGACAATGAAGCTCTACCATATTGATAAAGCAAGAGACTATCGCAGGATTATGCTGGACGTGCTTGAGGTCTGCCCCCGCCCTTTCAGATACAAAATCATGCAGCATATGGCGGACATACGGGACGAGGGTGATTTTATTGCGGATACCTTCGCGGATCATCTGCATAGCGATCACTTGCAGTTCTTTTACCGCCTGAGGAGCAGCCGTTTATTCAGGCATGTCACGCCTCATCAGGTTGCTCTGCTGCGGAGCATCGTGGACAGGCTTGAAGAAGCCTATCGCTATGACACAGGACAGGCATTCAGGTTTGAGACTGCTGAGGAAAGGCAGGTAAGCAGAAAAGAATGGCAGGTAATCATTAGAAAATGTCGCGAAGTAAACCGACGCCGGAGTGAGTGGGAGCAGAAACATCCCCACCTGTCAACTCTTTCGTACTTTCTACAGTCTACGCCCTTTAAATTTTTTTTATTCGCCATTTTAGTCTGCTTGTTCACCATTTTTGTCTGCGTGCCGTTCGCTCTGGCCGTGACGAATTTTGTGTCAGGCAGCTGGCACCTGGATCTCTCTTTCCTGCGCTTAAGGTAATGCAGCGGCACGCTTCCGTTTGCCCCTGACTCAATTCCCCTCCCGACAGGACCCATTATGAATGCTTACAACGCCCCGGCTGCCGTGGCGGATTCGCTCATGCCGCTCATGCCGCTCATGCCGGACGTCAGCGGCGAAGACACGCCCCCGCGACCCGTTTCTGTTGAACCCGGCCCGGCCTGCCGCTGCTGCGGCACGCGGGCACAGCGACTCTGGCAGGGGCCGGACGCACAGCCGCTCTGCACGCTGTGCTGGCTGACCTTCAACCTCGACAGCCCCACCGCCGCGCACGGGCATTTCGCCTGGCTGCCGGACGCGCCGGCGGCGGACATCATCAACCTGCAGCGCCGGGCCCTTATCGGGCTGCGCAGCGACAGCAAAGCGGTGCGCAAAACGTCCCGCCGCCTCTGGAACTGGCTCGCCCGCCACGCGCGCGAGGTGGAGGGCATGTGGGGCACCTCCCGCACCAGTGAGTTTGCGGCGGCTTTTCGTCAGCTGCCGCCGGCGAAACGCGCGGTGCTGCAGCAGCAGCTGGAAGGCTGCGTGCTTATTCTGCCTCACGACGTGTTCAGTGACCTGACCCTGCTGCTGCCGCTGGGGCGCACCGCTGCAAGCGCCGTGCACACCCCGGCCTGGAATACCTATACCCGGAGCGACCTGTATGCCAAACCGCCTCATCCGCTGGACTGAAGAGATTATCACCGCCGCGACGCGCTTTGCCGTGTCGCGCGACCTGCCCGACTACTGCGACCTGCACACCGTTGTGCGCCTCAGCGACGACGATCGCATCCGCCATCCGGAGCTGAAGGCCCCCTATATCGGTGTCACTCAGAACGGCGACTTTGTGACGGTGTATGAAGTGGCCGGCAGCTACCGCGAGCCTGACGAAGATCTGCCGGCCACGTACGACGACGCCTGGCAGGGCCGGCTTGACCGCATGACCGAGTCGCTGACCGCGCATTACCGCTTTGCCGGTCACAAACTCAGTACCGTGCACGAATGCGATCCGGACGGGGGAGAGGCTGAAATCAGACGGCTGCTCAAACCGCAGTATCAGTCGCTGAAGCGCACCGGCCTGAAGCTGGATTATCTGCTGGACGAGCAGGTAACGAAGCTGTCGCCGTGGGTGAACGCCGAGCGCACCTGGCTTGTGTGCTACACCGGCCGCGGGGTGCTCGCCGGGCACGAACTGCGTGATGAAAACGCGCGTATCAGCGAGCTGGTCAAGGGCAGCCCGACGGCCGTGTTTGGCCAGAACCCGCTGCTGACCGAGCTGCCCGGCCTGAAAATTCGCCATGACGCCTTTCTTTCTCAGGTGGAGCGCGCGCTCGGCGACAGCGGCAAGGGCGTGCTGATGCGCCGCATTGACGTCCACGAGGCGGGCCGCGTGCTGCGCAGGCAGGTCGACCCGGGCACCGGCGAGCACTGGCAGCCGCTGCTGCCGGACGATCGCATCGTGGCCCGTGGCGTGCGGCAGGGCGACGACACCACGCCGTTTCTGGCGCCCTGGCTGAACTTTCAGGTGATGGGGACGAACGTCCAGGAAATCCAAAACAACCTGCTGAAAATCAGCGGCGTATGGCACGGCACGATCGCCGTGAACCTCGGCCCGCAGAACCCGCAGAGCTTTGCGAAGCTGCGCGAGCTTATTCCCCGCAGCGTGCCGTTCCGCATCCGTCAGGACCTGATGCCCGGCGGCATGCGCCGCCTCAGCGGAAAGCACGGCGTGCTGAGCTTCAGCGAGTGGGTGCCCGGTCTGAGACCCATCTTTCAGTCGATTTCGATGCTGGCCGCGCGCGAGATGCACGAGCCGGTGTGCGTGATGACCATCACCGCGGCCACCTGGGGAGACTCGCCCGCGACGGTGACGCGCAACCTGACGCTGCTGCAGCAGGCGCTGACCTCATGGGGCATCTGCGGCGTCACCCAGACCTTCGGCGACCCGGTGAAGGCGTGGGTGGCCACGCTCACCGGGTCATCGGCGGCAAGCGGGCCGTGCCTGATGTATCCGCCGTTGTCGGAGGCGCTGAACCTGCTGCCGCTCTCGCGGCCCACGACGGCGTGGAACGAAGAGGGCGATGCTCTGTTTGTGGGGCCGGACGGCAAGCTGATGCCGGTGGCGCTGGCGGCCTCCAACCAGACCAAGAAAACGTCCATCGTCGCCGGCGAATCCGGGGGCGGTAAATCGGTGTTTATCAACCGTCAGCCCATCATTCTGGCCATGTCCGCCCAGCGGCAGCTGCCCTTCTTTGCGGGGATTGAGAAAGGCTTCAGCGCAACGGGCATGACATCGATACTGCGGGCGGGCCTGCCGCCCGAGCGTCAGGACGAGGTGCTGAGCATCATCCTGCGCAACGACGTTAAATACTGCCGCAACCTGTTCGATATCCAGCTGGGGATGCGGGCACCGCTCAGCTACGAAGCGGAATTTATGGAAAATGCGCTGGCAGCCCTGTGTATCGACCCCGGGACCGGCGAACCGCCTAACGGGCGCGACACCCCCGCGATTCTGCGCCGGCTTGTCAGCGATTCGTTTAAGGCTGCACGCGAGGATCCGCGCCGCTATGAGCCCGGGCTGGTGCCGCCGGTCGACGCCGCGCTGGATGACGCCGGCATCTGGGAGAAGCATCCGGGATACCGCGACAACGCCACCTGGTATGAGGTGTGCGACCTGCTGCAGGACGCCGGCAAAACCGACGCCGCGCAGCTGGCGCAGTTTCAGGCCGTGCCGGAGCTTGCCGACATGTCGCCGCGCCTGCTCAGCGAGGATTACAGGAGCATGTACGGCACCATCCAGCGCGACGGCAGCAGTGAGGCCCTGATTGGATATATCGCCCGCTGCCTGAGCGACGCCTGCGGCCAGTACCGCATGTTTGCCGGGCGCACGCGCTTCATGATCAGCCCGAAGGCGCGCGTGATTACGGTCGACATTCAGTACGTGGCCGGGGACAAGTCAAAGGCGGGCTACCTGCAGACCGGGATGATGTACCTGTTCGCCGGGCACATCGCGGGCGGTGACTTCGTGCTGCCGCAGTATCAGGATGAGCTCTTTCCCGCGCTGCACGAACGCTGGCACGCCCTGCATCGCGCCCGCGTGCAGCAGCTGGACGAAGAGGTCAAAACCAAACAGTACGACGAGCTGCACAACGCGAAGGGCGTCCCCTTTATCTTCCCGATGCTGGAGACCGCTGACCGCGAGCAGCGTAAGTTCGGCGTGCGTACCGTGCTGGCTTCGCAGTATTTCCGCGACATGCCCGAGGCGCTGCGCCAGTCGGCTAACTCCGTCTATATGGTGGGCGTGGATCCGGAAGACCGCCGGCTTCTTAAAGAGCGATTTAAGGTGCCGGACGTCACGCTGGACCGCTTTGAGCGCATGGGCAGCGGGCCGTCGGCGGACGGCAGCGGCGTGCCGTTCCTCGGCATTTTCCGTATCAAAGGGGGCAGCACCATCGCCCACATCATGAAGAACACGGTGGGACCGGAGGAGCTGTGGGGCCACAGCACCACGCCGGTGGACATGTCGCTGCGCCGCACGCTGGAAAAAGACGTCGGCGCCGCGACCACCCGCCGCATTCTCGGCCGCTTCTTCCCGAACGGCTCTGCCGAAAAAGTCATCGAGCACCGCCGGCGCAACGCCGGTGAGGAGCGCGGCGACAGCGTCATCCGCCAGCTTGCCACCGAGCTTATCGATAAACAGGGCTACGACCTCTGACCCTTCAGGAGTGCTGATATGCAACCATCCACACAGTGGCGTCCCGCGGGGCGCCGGCTGCTTGCCGCCTGCGTGCTGGCGGCGCTTTCCCCCGGTGCCCTGGCCTATCCGACCGAGGAAATGAGCAGCGTTCCCATTCAGACGCAGGTGATGCCCGCGCTGCAGACCATGCAGGCCACGCTGGCTGAAATTCTGGCGGCCGAGCAGGAAACCGGCACGGCGGTGGTGCAGTCCTCGGACAAAACCACCACGGCCATCACCGAAGCGGCGCGCACCCAGCGTGAAGCGGATAACTTCAACCGTCAGGCGGACCGGCTGGAGAAGGCGCGCGCGGCCTACACCGTGCCGGACAGCATCTGCAGCGAGTCGGCCTCCGGTACGGCCTCACAGGTGAGTCAGGCGACCCGGGCATCGGCGTCGAAGCTTGCCGGCGGTAGCGGCGTATCGAGCGCGGCCGTGCGTGAAACGCTGGCCAGCCTCCCGGTCTCACCCCGACAGGGTGGCTACCGCAGCGCGCTGATTCACGCGGCCTACTGCACGGCGGAGGAGGCGGAACTCTACGGCGGCACCGGACTGTGCCCGTCCGTCTCTCAGCTTCCGGGCGGCGACACCGAAGCGCGTTCGCTTTACGACGGGGCGGGCCCGGCGGGTAAAGACCCCGAGCTCACCTTTACCCAGGCGCAGACTGATGCGGCGATGGCTTACGTGAAAAATTCGGCGAAGCTCGACGCCGGGCGCACGCCGGGCAAGGGTGAAATCCAGACCGCCACCGGGCAGGAGTATCAGGGCCTGCTCACGCAGTACAAGGCCATGCAGAGCGCGGCGATGCAGCCGCAGCTGGACATGGTCGCGGCGAGCCAGCCGCAGGACGCCACGCAGGCGGCGCTCACCGAGGCGCGGCAGGCACCGTCGGCGGAAAGCTACTTCCAGCAGACCGCGTCGGCGCAGGCAAAGCAGACCGGCACCATGAGCGAGCGCGAGTTTGAGGCGTTCGAGGTCGGGCGGCGCTACGCCAACACCGCGTGGGTCACCGACCTGCAGGGCATGGACGGCGACAACCTGGCACGTGAAATGGCGCGCCAGCAGAGTCTGGCCAACTGGCTGGCGCTCGGCATCAAAAACGAGCTGCGTCAGGCCAACATCATCAGCGGCCAGCAGCTGGCGCTGGCGGCAAAAAATGAATACGCCCCGCAGCTGCAGGCACTGTCCTCGCAGATGAGCGCCGGCGTGAGCGCAAAGTAATCCCTTACGGAGCATTCCATGACGACAAGCGGTACCTTCGCGCCGGCCGCCGGCGCGCTTTCTTCCCTGCTGGACGCGGCCGCCGGCCCGATTCTGGTGCTGGACCCCTGCGGTGCGCTGTGGGAGGGCTTCTGGCAGGCGCCCCGCTGGAAAACGCTGTGGCAGGCGTGGCGCCTGGCCCCGGGACAGACGCAGGAGGGGGACGTCTGGGACGTGCTGGGCGCGCTGCGCCACGTCCGCGCGACGGACGGCTGCGAGGCACTTGCCGCCGCGCTCTTTCCGGCAGATGCGCACAGCGACCTGACGCGCAACCTCATGACGTGCGTACTGGCGTTCGCCGACGATACGGGCCACTTCATCGGGCGGTCATCCGGGCTCGGCGCGCTGGCCGGTCAGCTGTGGGCCGATGACCTGTGGACCGCCATTGCCCGCTGGAGTCGTCAGTATCCGCATCACCCGTCGCTGCAGGCGGCGCGGGCGCTGCTGACACGTGAAGGGGCCGGTGAGTCTGTTCTCGCCATCAGTCACCGCATGGCCATCTTCCATCACCCGCACGTGGCGGAGACGTTCACGGGCGCGCCGGGGTTCAGCCTCAGCGCGCTGCGCCAGCGTCCGGGACAGGTCATTTTCCTGACGCCTGACATCCGCTGCATGGAAAGTGAGGAGCTGACGTCGGTGTACGGCTTCCTCTTTAATGCGCTGCAGGCGATGGCAGCGCTTCACCACGTGGCGTTTTCACTCGCTGAGCCCGCCCTGACCGCAGAAGGAGATCCCCTGTGAAAAAGTCTGATTCAGCCGCTCCGCAAGGCAGCACAAAAAAGGCCCGCATCACGCCGAAGCGCGTGGGCTGGATAGCGCTAAACGTTGTCCTGCCGGCGTGGGAGATCTCCAGTGTGACCCGTCACGCAGGGCGCAACGTCTCGCGCCTGTGGCAGCGCATCCGCGACGTCACGGCCGGGCGCGGCGCCGGTGACTACCGCCCTGCGGACTGGTCGCAGGCGGTGGCGGACAGTGGCATGGCGCCTGCGCGGCTGGCGCGTAACTTTCGCGTCAGCCGCTGGATCTGGTGGGGACTGATGTGGCTCACCGGCCTGCCCGCCGCCGGTTTTCTGCTGATGCTGACGGCCGCCGGCAGCAGCGTGAGCGGTACCGGCTGGCTGCGCGTGGGCTGCGTGGTGCTGGTCCTGCTGCTGCTCGCCGCTACCGGCTTTGTGCAGGCGCTGAAGGCGAGCTATCGCCTGTGGCAGCTGACAGAGAAGCGGGTGTCGGCGTCAGAGGCGGGGAGTTTTCAGGCGTACCTGCAGGAGACGCGCTGGTGCCGTCAGGTGCTGAGCGGCGGGCTATTGTGAGGATAAGGGCATATGCGAAATAACAAACGTGAAGAAATCATGATCCGCCTGATCACACTGCTGGACGATGCAGAGCTGGGTGAACGGGGTGATACCATTTTACACCTGCTGCACAGCGCGCGGCAGGCCAGCCGGGCGCGTGACTTTATGGCCGGACAGCACTGCCTTGATGCCCTGAGTCAGCTGCGTAAAGCCCGTCACAGCCTGCGGGTGGCTGGCGCGTCAGAGCAGGTTCTGACCCCGCTGGAGTACGCCGTCGAGCTGCTCCTGCCGGTGTGTGAGGACGCTCTGTCGGATCAGCGTGCACTTACCTTTGCACACTCGCAGGTGTGGCGTGTTCTGGTGCTCCTGTTCCTGCTGCCTGCCGGACTGGCGCTGACCGTAACGGCAGTGGTCTGGAGCACTCGCCAACTGCTGCAACTCTGAACGTACCGGGAGGAACTGAAATGTATATCCGGCTGGATGTGTTTGCCGGCCTGCTGAACGTCAGGCCGGGTAAATTGCTTCACGCCGCGCGGACGAACGGGGTGCTGGACGGCATGACGCTGCCCGCCCGCCGACAGGTGCGCGGAGCGGCGCTGATGTTCGATCAGGCAGAGGCCACGGCGTTTGCAGAGAAGTGGCACGCGCGGGAACCGGAAGCGGGACCTGCGGCATCCGGCGCCCCGCTGATGACGCTCAATGCCGTTGCCCGGGAGGCGGATATTCCGCCGCTAGTGCTGTGGCAGGCGGCGAATCGCGGAAAGCGCCTGCGCGGCGTGGCGCTGCCCGTGGCCGCAAGAGAGGGCGGGCAGCTGCTGTTTGAGCCGGCGGCGGTGGCGAAATTTGTGACTGAATATCGCCTTCTCCAGCACAAAAAGTAATTTAAATTCAGCCTATTCGCGGTGATGCGCACATCCCTTTTGCGTCAATATGCCGTTTCCGCATTGATACCCCACCCATGAGAAAAAAATGACCCGAACCGAATGGCTGATGAAGTTCCGTCGGTGCCAGACCCTGGACACGCTTGAAAAGGTTTATGAGCACCTGAGCTACACCGGAGATGCTCAGGAAGCATTTGTGATGACTCAGGCCTATGACCACCGTAAGGCGGAATTAGCCGCCGGCAAACTGTTTGATCGCGTGCCCATGCACGTCTGGCAGTACGTGAAGTAAATCCTTCTGACACCGCCTTTCTCCGGGCGGCGTCCGCCCGCCGGTTAAACACCGGCGCACTCAGAGACCCTTATCATGTTGAACAAAACACTGAGCGTCATCGCCCGGGTGGGCATGGTCGTATTCTTCATTTATGCATTGTGGCCACACATCATTACCCTCCACGACCACGCACAGTCGGGGAACATGACACCGGTGGAGTGGATGGTGATGATTGGTTCTGTGCTCTTCGCCGCCGACTTTGCGCTGGCGCTGGTTTTCATAGCGATGCTCGTTGCGTTCAGCGTGTTTTCCGCTGGCGTCCGTGTGCTGAAACATCATCTCACCCTCATCCTGCGCGACGCGGCCTCGCTGCCGTGCGGTCGCTGATAACGCCTTAACACCGCCGCACTGCGGCCTTCACTTATTCCATCCGGTCAGCTCCTGACCCGCAGGTAATCCATGAAGCTACTGACAAAAATTCAGGCGGCGGCTCTGCTGTGCGCCGCGTCCTGCCCGGCGCTCGCCGACGGCGTGGACTATCAGACCATCAGCGACGCCGCCAGTAAAACCGGAGACCTTTCCCGGCAGGCGCTGGTGATGATTTTCGGCGACGTGGTGATTTCGCCATTTCAGCCCGGGCAGGCCACGCTCATCGGCTCGCTGTTCGCGCTGCTGAACGGCGTGCTGTGTACGGTGGCGCTGGTGTGGTTCCTTATCGTGACGCTGAAAACACTGTTCAAGGGCGGGCAGGACGGTAAGGTCTTCAGCGCCGGACGCTCGATGCTGCACCCCGTGATGAGTTTTGCCGGCTTTATTACGCTGATCCCCACCGCGTCCGGATGGTCGCTGTCGCAGCTGGTGATGCTGTGGGCGGCCTCCACCATGGGCATCGGCAGCGCCAACCTGCTGACCGACAAGGCCGCCGACATGATAAGCAGCGGGATGTCGCTGGTCGTGCAGCCCACTGCGCCCTCCACGCGATCGGCGGCGCGCGCGGTGTTTGAAATGAACCTGTGCAAGTACGCCACCAACCGCGAGCTGTCCTCGCTGTATCAGGACGGGCAGGCGCGCACGGCGCTGATGGAAACGAAGGGCGGCAACGGCGACTACACCACCGGCAACGGCAGCGCGCTGTGCGGCAGCGCCCGTATCCCCGAACCGTCATCGGGGATGCTCGACAGCCTTTTCGGCTCAGCCGTGAACACGGCGAGCGTGACCACGGCGCAGCGGGGCGCCCTGGATACGATGCAGTCCACGCTCGATGCCGCCGCGCAGGCCTATGTCGATGCGTACCTAAGCAAGCGTGACCAGGACACAGGCACGCTGAGCGACCCGGAGACCACGATTCAGAATGCGGCCGCGGCCTATGAAACCACGGTCAACAACGCGCTGAACCAGCTCAACTATCAGGATTCGCTGCAGAGCCAGCTGATCTCGCAGCTCAAAACCTACGGCTGGATTTCGCTGGGTGCCTGGTATAACACCTTTGCGACGGCCAACAGCAAGACAAGCGAGGTGGCCAACGCGGCCCCGGTAACGTCAGGCGCAAGTCTCCACGGCGAAACGGGCACCGGCGATCTGTATCATCAGGTGCTTGCAGCGTACCGGTCTCAGGTACAGAACAGCACTTACACCGCGCCGCTGGGGACGCAAACAGCTAAGGATGATGGTGCGGCAGCAAATGCAACAGATCCAGATGCAGTATTCACCGGTATATTCAAATCGCCGATGCAGCAATTGACCAATTTTATTGCTACCAGAGAATTTGGCACTGACGCGGATTTCTCACATCAGGTTAATCCGCTTATTAAGATGCAGACCATCGGTGACTACACTTTGCTTGGAGCCGAAAGTGCGTTAACTATTTACAATCTCGCGTATGCAACTGCTTCTGCGGCAGATAACTCAGTTTTGGGTAAGATTAGCGGGCTTATTTTTGTTAATTCCGGAGCGGTAGTTAAAGACGCCCTTACGGCACTCTCGCCGCCTTTTTATTTTGTTTTATTACTCCTGTTTGCCTTGGGATTTTCACTGGCCGTGTTTCTGCCTGCGGTGCCGTTTCTGTACTGGATGGTCGGGGTATTCAACTGGATTGTCAGCGTCATGGTGGGTTGTGCCGCGGGCCCGATGTGGTCTGCGACGCACCTGGGGGCTGAAGAAGATAAGGGCAGCAGAAGTGCATACGGCTATATCTTCCTTATCGATATGATGCTGCGCCCGTCACTGATGGTGCTGGGATTCTTTTTTGCCTCCGTGGCAGTGATGGCAGGGGGCACACTGCTGAATCTGATGTTTGGTACGGCTATTGCTAACGCTAACGCAGACTCAATTATTGGCCTGTTCAAACTTGTAGGATGGCTGTGCATATACGCCCGCATCGCGACGTTTGGTGTCACGCGGGTATTCGGGCTGCAGGCCACGCTGGCAGACTATGTGATCACCTTCCTGGGTGGTGCAGGTATGGCCGGCATCATGGGCGGACTGGTCGATGACGTCAAAGGGATGTTTGCTGCTGCAGGCGGTGGTGCGCGTAGAGCGCCAGGGTTGCAGAAAGTGCAGAATAGCGGATCAAATAAAGAGGACGGAATCAAGTAATTATACCTGGTATTATGCACAGGTATGGGTATAATTTAATCAGAGGATTAGCGGCAGGAGGATGCCATGAAAACCGTACAACGTCATGATAACTGGCTGGATTATATTTGGGCTTTAACTCGTACCCTCTATTATTTTTTGGTACTTCCCAGCCTCGGATTCATTGCCCTTGCGAGTATTATTATTTATTCAAGTAAAGGTCCCACCGAGCCAGGTGCAGGCATGGGCTTTTTCTTTACGTTAGTTTGGTGTGGGATCTTACTTCCTTTAGGCTACCGTCGTTTCAGTATTACGCGTCGTCGTCGCCAGCTCAAAAAGATGGTCGCTTTGCTGACCAGCGATGAACGCTTCAGCCCGCAGAAGCAGCATCAGGTGCTTGATGTGGGGCGCGGCAAGTATCTGGGTATCGATACAAAACACGGCACCATCCTTTATATTCATATGGTCAAAAAGGGCATCGTGGACGTGATGGGGCTCACCATGGATGACTGGACGGACAGCGAACTGGAAGGCGGCACGCTGCGCGTGAAGACGAAGAGTCCTGACCTGCCAGAGTTGAGCATTAATGTACATCCGATTGCTGGCAGGGAATTGCTGAATACGCTGGGTGCGATGAGCCATAACAGTTATTCAGAGCCGTACCCGAAGGAGCCATGGCCGTTACACGTTGGTATCCAGAGCCGCTTTGTGGAATATGAGCACAACGTGGTGGTACCGCAGGCCGCCAACTTAGCCTGACACTGACATCCTGACGCTTTTCCTCTGACACCGGCCACGCGCCGGTGTTTTCTTATCTGCAGTCTGACGGGCTTCCCGTCTCCGTTTCCGGACACTCTCACATGTACTCCCAACATCCGAACGCCGCCGGCAGTAACGAGCCGGCCATGGTGCTGATTACCCTTTGCCTCACGGCACTGCTGTGCTGGCTCTATTTTGCCGACTTCGTGCGCTGGAGCTGCTGGCTACTTTACTGGCTGTGGCGTATGGCGGACTTTCCGCACATCCATCGCTACGCCGCCGAACGCATCAACCTGCTGGCTGCCACCGGCAACGGCGCCGAGGCGGTCAGCCTCAGCGAATGGCAGAGCGTGCTCAACGCCACGGCCGGCATCCTGTTCGTGCCGATGGTGCCGCTGATAGCCGTGACCGGCTGGGCGCTGGCGCGTCACCCCGCGCTGGGCTTTCGCAGCCGTCGCGCGATCGACATCCACTCACTGCCCCGCGTAATGGCCACCTTTGCGCCTTCCGTTATTCCCGTGCTGGCCGGGCATCGCGGCGACGGGCTGATGAACGACACCACCGCAGAAAATGCCTGGGCGCTCAAGCCGGAGGAGTTTGCGGAGCAGCACGGCCTGATTAAGCGCCGGATGCTTGACCGCGACGCCGCACGCGCTGTTTTTGACGCTCAGACTGGTCCGGTCATGACGTCACCGGACCAGTGGCAACTGCATGAGCGCGCGCTGCTGGCCGTGTTCGGGCTGCAGGTGTTTGCGGATGACCGGACGGCGGCAACCACCCTGCTGGACGACCTGAACCGGTCCTGCATGACCCGCCGGCTATTCCGGGCGCCGGAGTTCCGCAGCGTCCCTAACTGGAAGGTCTCCGAGGCGCAGGTCGGCAGGGTGCTCGCCTGCCCGGGCGTGAGCGAGTGGCTGAAGGGGCACGGCACGGTGCGCTCCGCGCTGGCGGGACTCTATGGTCGCGACCTCAGGCTGCCGCCGGCGCGCTTTCGCTGGCTGAAGGGCTGTGACCGCACGCTGTGGTACGGCCTGCACAGCGCCGATACCGCCAAGGTGTTTGTCGAGGGCGCGGGCATCGTGGCGCAGGCTCGCGCGGAGCAGATGGCCAGAAAGTTAAGCCTGCCCCGTCCGCCGCTGATGACGGATGAGGCGATTACGGGGCTCCAGTACGAGCTTGAATCGCTCGGCCTCGTGTATCCGCGCGATGCCCGGACCAGGCGTGCAAAACCTCAGCGCGAGGTGCCATTCCCGGACGCTCTGTATCTGCCCGACACGGGCGAAACCGAATTTACCGATGGCGCCGGTGTGCGCTGAGAAAAGGATATGACCATGAATTTTTCACGCAGAGAAGGCCCGTTCGTGGCCAAAATTAACGGCAACCTGCTGAGTGTCCATCGCTGTCAGACTGAAGAAAAATGGGGTGCGGAGTCAGGAACGCTGACAGGGAATGGTATCAGTACGTTGTTCTTTTGTTCTCTCCGTCAGATGCCGTGGTTTGTGGTGCATAGTGACGGGCTCTACGCTCAGAACGCACATGACGCGCTGACACCTCTTTACAGGGGGGAGGACGCAGCGCAGCTGCTTAGCTGCATTACTGGCCTAGTGACCACTGCAGCAGGAAAACGCCGTATCTGGCATGCGTTCGGTGGATGCTCTCTGGCAGTCGCGCTGGGGCTGCTGACGTGGTTTGCGCATGTGCCGCAGCCGGCCAGGATGGCGGAAGGGGCAGATTTACTCTCTACAGTGGGCGTTTCACCAGTATCCAATGCCCCGGCCATGACCTCATCATTTAAAAATGGCGGGCGCACTGACACTCCGGTACTGCCACAGCAACTGCAGCAGCGGCCTGCACCCCCAGCCCCTCCTGCCGACGGGTGGGACATGCCGCAGAGCGTGCGCGCAGAGCTGCCGGGCAATCTCAGAAAAGCGGCGGCCCGTGGACTGTTCACCGTGGCGCTTTCAAGTGGCCACGCGCGCACGATTTACGTATTCGCCGATCCGGCGTGCCCGAACTGCCAGCGCATGGAGCGACATTTTGAAACCGCAGCGGGCGTCGTCAACGTGGTGGTTTTCCCGGTCACCATTGAGGGCCGCGAGGCGTCGCTTAAAACGCTGACGCCAGTGATGGCGCTACCGAAGGCTGATCGTCCTGCGGCCTGGAAGCAGCTTTTCGCTGCCGATGCCGGCATCGGTGTGCCGGGCGCAACGCAGGCCGCGCCGGTGGTGACGGATGAGAAGAAGGCTGAAACGGCGCGCGCGGCGATTGGCGTCAACGAGGTTGCCTTCCGGGCCTACCGCCTGCCGGGCACGCCGTGGACGATTTCTGATGACGGGCGCTATGTACCGCAGAGCGTGCTGAGCTCGCCGGCGGCGCTGATAGCGTTTCTGAACGGAGGGGAGCATGTCGGACAATAATTCCACGCTGGATAACGCGCGCGTTAACCGGCACGTCGGCCGCTCCTGGCTGACAGATATGCTCAGCGAGGGCGGCTCGCTGTTCTGGGCCATGCCGGCGGCGGTGGTCGCGGGGCTCATCTGGCCCGCCACGCTGCTGCTGAGCCTGCCGGTGCTGCTGTTCTGGTCGATGGTCGTGGCGCCGGCCGGCCGCTGGAAGATGCCGATGCGCATGCCAACAGACATGAACCGCGACGACCCCTCCACCGAACGGCAGGTGCCGGCCAGGGTGCTGGGCTTTCTGCCGGTGGCCAGCATCCGCATTCACACCGGCCGCGCTGCCGGTATCCTGTACGCCGGCTACCTGCGCGGCAAAGACGCGGGGCGGGAGCTGTGGCTGTCGATGGACGACCTCACCCGGCACGTGCTGATGTTCGGCACCACCGGCGCCGGTAAAACGGAGACGCTGATGGGCTGGGTGTTCAACGCGCTGTGCTGGGGTAAGGGGCTTATCATCTCTGACCACAAGGCGCAGAACGACGTAGCGCTATCCGTAATGTCCATGGCGCGCCGATTCGGCCGCGAAGACGACCTGCGCGTGATGAATTTCATCACCGGGGGCACCTCGCGGGCGCAGCAGCTGCTGGACAACGCCAAAGGCCGGCCGCAGACCAATACCACCTCCGTGTTCGGGCTGGCGCAGGAAACCTACACAGTTAACCTGATGGACTCCATGCTGCCCAAAACCGGCAGCAGCGGCGGTGAGTGGCAGGAAAAGGCCAAGGCCATGAACCAGGCGCTGATTTTTGCACTGGTCTACAAGTGCCGGCGCGAGGGCACGACGCTGTCCCAGCGGACCATTCAGCAGCACCTGCCGCTGCGCAAAATCGCCGGCCTGTACATCCAGGCGGTGGAGGAGCAGTGGCATGAGGAAATCCGCCACGTGCTGCAGAACTACCTCGATACGCTCTCCGGCTTCGACATCGACAAGGTGGCCACGCCGTCGGAGTGGGATCCGGAGGCGAACCGTCAGCACGGCTACCTGATGCAGCAGTTCACCCGCATGCTGAGCCTGTTCAGTGACACCTACGGTCACGTGTTTGCACGCGACGCCGGCGACATCGACCTGCGCGACGTGGTGCACAACGACCGCATCCTGATCGTGCTGGTGCCGGCGCTGGAGCTTTCCTCCAGCGAGAGCTCCACGCTCGGCCGGCTTTATCAGTCGCAGCTGGCCATGATTTTAAGCCAGGACCTCGGCGAGAAGATTGAAGGGCGCCCGCAGGAAAACATGAAGGTGCGCCGGTACAGGGACCGCTTCCCTTTCCTGTGGATCATTGACGAGGTCGGCGCCGGTTACAGCGAGAAGCTCGGCGAGCTGGCCACGCAGATCCGCTCGCTGGGCTACTGCCTGCTGCTGGCCGGCCAGGAGGTGCAGCGCCTGAAGACGGCGGCGGGCGACGCGGTGTGGACGCTGATTGCCAACATGGGCACGCGCATCACCGGCAGTATCCGCGACCCCAAAGACACGCTGGAAATCCTGCAGCTGATGGCGGGCACCGAGTACCGCGCGCACATGGGCAGCATGGTGCAGCAGGGCGGTATTCTCGGCGGCTGGAACGATGACACCCGGCTGCAGGTGAGTGAGAAGAAAAAGGTCGACGTCGATGAAATTAAGGCGCTGCAGGAGGGCGAGAGCATCACGCTGTTCCGGGGGGAGGTCATTCGCGGCAGCTCGCTTTACATAAAAGATGCCGACAAGTTTTCGCAGGACGCGGTGCGGATAAACCGCTTTGTTGAGGTGAGCCCGCCATCCGAGCAGCAGCTGCTGGCTACCATGCCGTTTCGCGAGCGTCGCAGCTATGTGCGCGCTGATCGCGTGCAGCACATCTTACGCGTGCTCGATGCGGCACCGGGTCCGCAGGATACCCGCCGCTTGGTGATGACCGACCCGGCGCTGGCCACCGTCTGTGAGTTTGACCTTGAGTGTAAGTATAGCTGGAAGCGATCGCCGGCGGCCGCGGTTCGGGCGGCGGTTCTCTGGAACATGGTGCTGGCCAGCCTGCCGGCGCAGGGGCGGGGGTATAAGGTCCGGCTTCGTGAACCGCGACTGATGGGGGTGGCGCGCGAGGCGATTGAAAAAGCCGAGCAGAACTACGTGCCTCTGGCGCATGAAAATGTAAGGGAGTTTAGATAACCAGTTGTTACATATGATGATTGGTAGCAAATGGTTAAAGCTTTAGAGGCTGAGGTCGATAAGGAAAGTCAGACTGCTCCAAAGTCTGCCACGATTCAATTTGAACGTGGGCAACGCTGAACTTCTTAAGGGCCTGTATGGCCCTCTTTTTTTGCCTCTGCGACATGAATCTTCAGACTTATTGCCGGCCACGGCCGACTAACTGCAGGAACAAAACATGAAACTGACCTTTGCAGCGATCGCCATGGCGATCTCGCTGAGTTTTGGCGCGTGTGCGTCAGCCGGTTCTCCATCCATTGACGTGGGATTTTCGCCTGAAGGCAGCGCGGAACAGCTGGTTATCCGCACGCTGGACGACGCTCGGGAGAGCATCCGGTTGATGGGCTACAGCTTCACGTCACCTGAGGTGGTGAAGTCTCTGGTCGCGGCGAAGCGGCGCGGCGTGGACGTCAGGGTGGTTGTGGATGATAAAGGCAATCGGAGTAAGGCCAGCCAGGCTGCAATGAACGTAGTGATCAATGCCGGCATTCCGCTGCGAACCAACGGCCAGTACAAAATCATGCATGACAAGGTGATCATCACGGACGGGCAAAACGTTGAGGTTGGGTCATTTAACTACACCCGAAGCGCAGCGGAGTCGAACTCCGAGAACGCGCTGGTCGTTCGCGGGGTACCCTCGCTGGCGCAGATGTACCTGACGCACTGGCAGTCACGCTGGGATGACGGTACGGACTGGCGATCAACTTACTGAAATCCGCTTTTAAATTCTGAGTGCGGTCCGCGCGCCAACGCTGATCACACTCCTGCTTAAAGTTAAGTCGCTGATTTATGAGTTATGTAGTATTCTCTGCAAAATTCGCTCTGAATTTAGTGGAGGAGGCAGAGATGTCGCAGTCAGCTAACGCAGTCACTTCCTCAGCAGGATCTAAGCGCCCATATCGCAAAGGTAATCCGTTAAGTGCTTCTGAAAAGCAGCAGGCAGCTGTGGCCAGAAAAAAACTGACTCATAAAGAAGTTAAGATTTTTGTGCGCAATCCAATAAAAGACCGGCTTTTGGTCGAGTGTGACAAACAAGGCATGACTCAGGCTGAGTATATTGAACGTCTTTTAGAACAGGCATTTGAAGCTAGCAATAAGTAATGGCATTACTTTCTTGTCGTATGTCTGTTGAAGTGATAGATTGCAAACCGTAAAGAATTCTGGCGGGCCACGCCGCAAGGTGGCAGGAGACTGGTACTGACAGATTACTGAAGGCCAGAAAAAAGAAAACCCCGATAATCTCTGAGTTTGGCGACTGAGGAAGATTAACGGGGCTCACTGAATCTGCATAGAAGCTGTTGCTCTATGCGGGGAGTATAGTTTTATGCCCGGAAAACTGCAATACCTTCTGTGCGTACTCCTTCTGTGCAACATAAGCGCAGGAAGGCGTGACTGAACAGGTATCTGAAAACACTTCATTTTACCGGCAGGTAAAGAATCCTAATCCTGAATTTATTCCGGAGAAAGGAAAGAAAACGCTGCCGTTCTGCGAAAAACTTCGTGAGAAGGCGGTGGGCTTTACGCAACGCGTAGAATTCCAGATGCTGGTTGCGATGTCGATCGCCCGTGGCGAACGCAAACGCCGGCCACCAAAGCTCCGCATGCGCGCGCTGGAAGCAACGCTTCAGGCAATGTGCTGGTACCTGAATCCGCTGGCCAACCGCGTGGGCGCCTCGCTCACGACTATGAGCATCCGCTGCGGACTGGCCACGGAGAAAAAACGTCTCTCGATCACCCGATTCACGGGTGCCTGCCATACGCTTGAGCAGCTGAAGCTCATCACCTACAACACCGAGTATGATAAAGAGATCGGCTGCAACATTCCGACTGATATCACCTTCACACCGCTGATGTGGCAAGTGCTGGACGTGTCGGAGGAAGCCGTTGCAGCAGCGCGCCGTAGCCGTATTGAGTGGGAAAACCGCCAGCGTGAGAAGAAGGGGTTACCGCGCGCAGACGCCGGTGAACTCATTAACGCCGCCTGGGCATTCGTGCGCGAACGCTTCCGCGAGTACCAGAAGTCGCGCCGCGAACACGGTATGAAACGTCATCGTGCGCGTAAAGACGCACCGCGCAACCGTAAAGACATTGAGCAGCTGGTCCGCACTCAGCTGAATAAAGATATCGTTAACGGTCGCTTCTTTGGCGGCCTGGACGCGGTGAGAGCGGAAATCGAGCGCCGCGTGACGGAGCGTATGAAGATGTCGCGTGGCCACTATGCGCGGCTTGACGACGACCAGCTGGTTACCACCTGACGCGTTTCTGACATCATTCGGTTTCACTGACTGGCGCTTTGGCGCCGGCTTTCCCGTGTCCGCAAACCGGCCAGAAAGGCCGCTTTTTATCTTCACACCCTCTCTTTCAGCTATCCGGTTTGCGCCGGAGGCCCACGCTCGCCTGTTATTCCCATTCCGTATAAATATCATCCACTTTTCGCTGACATCCTCCATAAGTCCAGGTCAAACCCAGCCCATAAATTCACCGGTGCAGCGACGTTGAGGTCACGCACTGGTGCGTTTTTGAGTTATCCACATAAACCGCGAGAGGGTATTAAAATAATCTCCTGACCGAATAGCCGGTTAACTGCTATCCGGACTTTTTACAAACCGCGATGATCCTTTTAAAAACCCGATCTACCTTCTTTTAAAGATCTGTTATTACTTACCTTTAAAAATAAAACCTATACGGCTTCGCCATGTGAACAAGTTAATGCCCGCCCTTGCAGCGAACTGACGTTCGCGCCGGTTCGCTGCAGTCGCTACGCGCCTGAAGGTAGCTCCCGCAAATTGCGGGCAAAAAAACAGCGGTTACAGCATGACCACATCCATCTGCAGTAAACCCAAAACCATTAAAATCGTGCTTATCTCAGAACCAAGCGAAACCCACCCTGAAAAGCGCCGCCGCCCCGGCCCAAAGGGCCGGAACAGAGTCGCTTTATAGATGGATGATGTAACTACCTCTGACGTCGCTGTCACTCTGAGGCCCGCGATAACTATCTTTCGTCTGCGACCATCTGACTTATGCGCGCCTGAATGGCCGCTGCTTAAACGGCGTCTGGCAGGGAGGGGTTGGGCTTTCGCCACCATTGAGCCTGTAACCGGCTACGCCGGGCTGACGGCGCCAGTTGGCTCCTGAACCGTCCTTAGCTATTTAGGGCGCCTCCATGCCGCTGACGCGTCATTCAGGGGCAGGCTGCGCACTGCTCGCCGGCCTTTGCAGTTGCAGGATGTGTGTTACTTATGAAAAAACACGTAAGCTAGTAGCACTCACTATGGATAGGGGAAGTCAGGCAGATGAGAGATGGGACGGTAACACAGTTAGTTGATGAGATTGAAATACTTGCAGAGGCTGTTAAAGCCTCTCCCGCAGAGCTCATGGCTGCGCTAAGTATTATCATTGTGGAAAACCTGAACGCTCATGAAAGTAATATCCTGAAAGTGGACGCCGGTGAGCAGCGCTTACTTATAACCCTCGAAGGGCCGCCTCCTGCGCGACATTAATGAGGGTTGATGGCCAGAACCCATTGTGATGACCAACAAATTTTTCGTTACCCATTTGCCGGTAATCTAACTGCTGACTAATCTGGTATGCGCTTCGTATTTTCCACGAAGGCTACACACAGCACGCACACGATGCGAGAGACTTTCCACCCTGTCCAGTTTATGTCCCCGCTCTGGCGGGGATTTTTTTTGTCCACTTTTGCATGCAGCCTTCTTTCAGTCGGTTGCCTCATGAAGTTGCTCAATCAGTTCTTTTCCCTGATTGTGTATGTTTCCCACGGCCTTACTTACCGGATGCCATGTAAATTCTTTCTCCGGAATGGCTGCATCATGAGCAATTTCCTCTGCCCGCTCAGGTGATGTATCAGCACTCAGCCATTCACGGACGGCGTCAGCAGCGATCACTAGCGGCCTGCGATCGTGGATGTCGACCATGCCCTGGTTGCTCGATGAGGTCACAATGACAAACCCTTCCTTACCGTGGTCCTGTCCGTAAGGCTGCTTACCGATGGCGGCAAAAAACAGAGGCTGCTTTTTTCTGTGGTAGATAAAGAACGGCTGCTTTTTCCCACCCTCTTTCTGCCATTCGAACCAGCCGTCAGCCGGCACAATGGCGCGCCCGTGGTTCCACAGCGGCTTAAACATGCGCCCGCTCGCTGCCGTTTCGCCGCGTGCGTTAATGAGCGGCTGCTTATCCCACCACTCCGGGCCATAACCCCAGAACACGGGATCGAGGTGCAGCGCATCCTCACGCTCGCTGAGGAGCAGCACCTTTGTGCCTGGCGCCACGTTGAAGCGGCCAATGGGCTCCGGATCAAACGTGATTTCGTCTGGTTTCAGTCCGAGTGCGTCAAAATATTCATCACGGCTGCTGTACTGCGCAAATCGTCCACACATAGACACCTCCTGCTGTAAGGATAGCGGGGTATACTGACGTCAGGAGGATTTAACATGAAACACAATTTAGCCGCACGAAGCACGGAAGAACGCGCAAAGGTCAACGTGGATCTTGCCGCCTCAGGCGTGGCGTACAAAGAGCGCCTTAACCTTCCCGTTATCCCGGCCGAAGCTGAAAGGCAGCAGCCAGAGGAATTGCGTGAATACTTCAGGGAACGGCTGCAGTATTACCGTAATCTGGCACTGCAGTTCCCGCGCGGGACCGATCTGGTTTATCAAAAGGAACCGAAGGGAGAATGAAAGGCGATGACGTCCGGGGCAGGTATGGACATAAGCCCCCTGGCAGGGGCCCGGTTTACTTCTGATGCGATGAGGCTGGCGATCCCAGCATAATGCCGATCATCGAGAGCCCGGTAATAAACAGCCCTGCAATCACGATCACGCCGGTCAGCTCTGTCACCTGATTCATGTCCATCCATGAGTTCATCAGATGAGCGCCGTCATTCAGCAACGTGCGTAACCCTGCCGGCAGCCAGGACGACAGAGCCTGGGCGCCGCCGTCAATTAATTTCGTCAGTTCATTGGGCATGGTTTCGTTATCCCTGGATAAATCAGTGGTGAATTTTTGCGAGATCGTCGTCTGACAGCCCGGTCAGTTCCCTTACTGAGTCCAGCGGAATGCCTTTTGCCAGCAGGTTGCGCGCAACCTCCATTTTACCTTCCTGACGCCCTTCCTGACGCCCTTCCATGCGCCCTTTCTCCAGGCCCTTCTGCTCAAGCTGCTGTGCAATCGTCATCAGTTCGTCCTCATGCTGCGGCACTCTCTGCGCCAGGTTGCGTACGAAGGCTTCGGCATCGTCAGTTTCGCCCGCCTGTACGAGGTAGTTTATCAGCGAAACCAGCTGCTGTCCCGTCAGGTGACCGGCCATCAGGGTGGCGGCCAGCCGGTCCAGCAGGTCGGCAAGGTCGCGCCGGTGAATGTGCTTCTGCAGCAGCGTAAGCGCCGCCATGCTGCGATGGTTCATGATCTCCTCGTCCGGGATAACCGTGACGTCGACCAGCGGGAACGGAGCGCCGTAGAGGCTCCCGGCCAGTGCCGGGTCGTCAAACTCCTGCAGCCAGTCGGTGGAGTACGGGTACGGGCTGCGCCGTCCGGTGTAGAACAGCACGGGAATGACCAGCGGTAGCTTTTTATGGCCAGCATCGAGGTGGCGCTGCATGGCGGCCACGGCGTAGCGCATCAGGCGGAACGCCATGTGGCGATCGGGCGTCGACTGGTGCTCGATGAGCACGTGAATGTAGCCGTCGCCGGCGGCGGTTTTCAGGCTGTAAAGTACGTCGCTGTAGTAGGCGCGAAGGCTTTCCTCCACGAAGCTGCCCGACTCAAGTTTTAGCGTGCTGAGGTCGCAGACGGCGCGAAGCTCCGCTGGCAGGTGCAGCTCGATAAAGTCACGGGCGGTATCGGGATGCGTCAGGAAGGCCTTAAAGGCCGCATCGTGAGGCACCGGTGTCGTTTTTTTCACGTCTGGTTCCTTTCTTCTCAGGCCGGGGGAAGCGACGGCAGGCCCAGCGCGGTGACCAGTGACTCCGCGGTCATCGGCACGCTGAACCATTCCTGGTTGGATAGCACCACGCGGCATTCCTTCCCGTATTTATCTTCGCGAATAAAAGCAATCAACTCTTTCTGGATGACCCATATTTTATTTTCCCCATCCCGTAAAGTGACCAGGTTCGCGGGCGAACAAGCCGCCGCAGAGTAGCTCTCTGATGTGCTTCTGACGTTGGTATCAAACATCATCAAAATCCTTGTTTTCCGTTTTATATGAGTATTTAGTTGCCGGAAGAGTCCGGCTTATTACTGCAACTGCCGCTGCTTGAGCCCGCAGACATGTCAGGAGTCATACGGGCTTCTAAGCAAAGGAGCGTTTACTTCATGGACATAAGGCTTAACGTGAAATGGCTCCGGATTTTTCAGGTAGTCTGTCAGCGAGATAATTTTCCCCGCCTGTATTGCTGTGGTAATCCACTGACTGAGTCGCGCTTCATCCACTTTCAGCTCTGAACGAGGAATGAATGCCATCCTGATGTTCTCGCTGTAATGTACAGGCTGGAGATAGCCAATATGCTCACCGACCAGCTCACTCAGAGACAGCTGAAAGCCAGTGTCAGCGTCTCGTCTGTACCCCGTGGCGTCTTCCTTTTGTGGCCGGTAAATGAACGCAACATACCGGGCCTCCAGCTCGCGAACGGCTTCAGTATCGATAGACAGATATTCCACCACGGCTTCCCTGTTATAGGTGAGGTTATCCCGGAGAGCCTGATAAATAACCTTGGCCGCGTGGTGAGAACCGCCGGTATTTGAAACCACATACCGCTTGTACCATTCGTAGTACAGAACGTTGACCGGCCCGTCCGGTCTGAATCCTTCACGCTCTATGTGCCGGACATTTTCCTGCCAGTCCTGCAGGTTTTCCGATCGCAGATTCTTACCCGGGAACATCCCTTTTCCCCATGAGGACAGGTTTTTGTACCAGCTGCCATTTATGTGCGGGTTATGGCCTTTACCAAACCCTTTGGAGGCCGTCAGGCTCTCTATTTTCCTGAAGTCGAAATCAGGAACAGCAGAATTAGTTGAAGAAACAACTTTGGCGAGGATACGCTGAAGTTCCTCAGGCAGGTGCTCCATTGAATAACCCGTGAAGACGGTATCCAGCCTGAGCATCGTATCGGCATCAGCCGTCGGTCGATAGAGGGTGACGTCATCAAGAAAAAGCAGTGCTGCTTCGTTCATTCTGTAGCTGAAATTTTTGCGAATTAGCCAGTCAGTCTGATGGATCAGTGCAGCGCGGATGCGCATGAATAAATCATTCATTTAGTAATCTGTTCCTTGCCGTCACAAATCTATATGCGTTGTTTGTAGAGAAATACAAAAAAACTCGCGCTTTAACATCACTAAAACAAGTAAGCATGGTAACAAAAAATAGGCTGATTTAATATTAAAATGATGTCTAATTAATATCATAAATAATTCTTTTTACTGTTTTTTAATACTAGAATCAAATGTGCCAGATTAAGATTAAATCTGAGAGGAAGTCACTTGTCATCAGTGTTTTTAGGGGGAATGATTTACCCGTGAAAGCGGATCTTGTTTCTCAGATACGCGCAAAAGGATAAAGTGATTTCTATGACCAATCATTTATGAAACTGAAGGGAATCTCATGATAAATCTGATAATGAATGTGAATGATAGAGACTGGAAGGTCCCTGTAGGCGAGCTTGCTTACAGCTCGATGCCACTGAGTCGTTATCTGGAATACACGAGTGACCGGCTTTCGGTCATTTTCAGAGAGATTAACCAAACGGTCCTCGATGACCTCAAAGTTATGCCCTGTCTTCTAATGACCGAGTTCGTCAATGAGCAACGCCTAGACGGAACCTCGCGCTTATATTCCAATATCCGAGTAGGCGTGCTTGAAAGCGTGGCCGTCAAAGGGAAGAATTTAGAGTATTCGGTTCGCATTCACTATGTTTTTGAAAGAGCGAACGTCGATAACTACAGAGCCCTCGCCGACCGGTTCTTCTATCACCTGTTTGAAACAATGAGAACCCACTGGGCTATCAAAGAAGTCAGCCTTCCTGAGGTGATGGGCGCTTTTAATCTATATGTCCCGCTTCCCAATCCGGCAGCTCCTGTTGAAGAACCGCCTCAGCTGCATGCTCCTGTCGAAGAACCGCCTTTGCCGCAGCCTGTAACATCTGTAGAAGAGTTTCTGCAGAAAGTTAACGAATTTCAGGCTCAGGAAGGGCAGGAGGTGTTTTACCGAGGACATAGCGATTACCGATACAAGCTTGAACCGTCCCTGTTCCGGTCTGAGAAGGCCGTGCCGCTGTACCGGTACAAAGAAAAGAACATGATTAACGAGATCCTTACTGCCCATCCGGCAGAGTTTTATCAGGACCATTTCATGATTGATAAACTTGTCCGCATGCAGCACTACGGGCTGCCTACTCGCCTGCTGGACGTAACGGCCAATCCGCTTGTTGCCCTATATTTCTGCTGCGCCGACATGCTGGATAAAAACGAAGAGGAAGAGAAGATTGGAGATGTAAAAATCTTCTCCGTCCAGGCGGACGAGATCAAATTTTACAATTCTGACACCGCCAGCTGCATTGCTAATCTGTCGCTGCTAGATATGGATGACAAAAATACACTCATCCCGGAAACTGAAGTTCCACTTGATGAGCGTGGTGAAGGTTCTGCAGAATTGAAAAGGCTAATTCATTTTATCCGTGCGGAAAAACCATACTTTGAGAATGCAATTCGTCCGGGAGACTTGAGCCGTATCCTGTTTGTCCGTGGAAGAATTGCTAATCAAAGGATCTCATCTCAGTCCGGAGCATTTCTGCTCTACGGGCATGAAGCTGTGTTACCTGATACCGGACACAGTGGTCTCAAAATAGACCGTATATATGTCAGCAACAAGAAAGAGATTCTTCTGGAGCTCAGCAGGCTTAATATTAAACCGAGCACCATTTATCCCGGCATAGAGGAGACGGCCAAGGAAATCGCCCGCCGGACGAAAGGTGAAGAGACACTTAACAGGCTGAAATGAACAAAAGCGTTCACGAAGTGGGATGAATAAGGTCCGATGGCCAACTTTTATAAGCCTGAACGCTGGGAAATCGGTCAATGCTTAAAAGGTTGAGCGCCTAGATGAGATTGCCGGCTGGCATGCCAGCTATCGTGTGATGTGAACATGTCGGGCAAACTAGATGAGGTACTGGATCATCCATCCCTCTAGGTGAATGCTCATAGGGTAAAATAAACTTATAGGCAATGGAGATAAAACATCAATCTAATGAGTTTCTTTGCTCCTAAAGCAGTTTAAATGGACCCAGCATGCCGGCCTGAACCAGCGTTCCGAGAGCGCTCAGGCAGGTAAATACGACTGCAAGACCGCTCCAGAAAAGCGCCCAGGTCTTATCGCGATGATCCTTTTCATCCTGTTTAGCTTTAATCTTGTATTCTTCCAGCGTAGCAAGCGCTTTTGGTTCTGGAGCATAACTTCCAGTATTGATGAGTTTAAGATCGCCACTGGCTACCAGTGAGTTAAGAATAAACGTGGTTTTAGACATGAATGAATCACTGTCTGGATGATACATCCAGAAGAATTTGTGAAGTCTCGTTAAAATTTGAACCGTATAGACAGGTTCGCGCATGTTACTTTCAAAGTATATATCTGTTAACGCCTCCAAAATTGTCTGTCGACTGCTTAGCGTTAAAGGCCTTTTATTAAACTGAGCCTGTATACTTTTATTTTTTTTGTATAGTTAATGCAGCCTGTTTTTTATCTATTGAATTTTTTCCATTGAGTTGCTCAAGTCCGTTATATTTAAACTGATAACCCTTATACCAGTGCTCAACATAAAATTGGTCATCGCTTAAATCAGCTGGCTTTAAGGAAATCTCTGAGTTGAACATATTTCCTGTAAACTGAAGCGCCTTTAAATTATCGTCCTCATAATCAGTGACCAGAAATTCGGTTTTACTAAGCTCTTTATTTTTCACGTAAACCACATAAAAGTCGTATTCCAAAGAGTTACCCCTAACTCCAGAAAGGTTGTTATCGTCACTCTTTTTTAAATCAAACTCACGGAACCACCGGCTTCTATCCATAACATCACCATAGTTAGCAAATTAGATACTTTTCACCCATTATTGGATGTGATTTTTTAGGGTTTAGTTATCCTTTTTCTTCGTGGTAAAAGGAAATTCCCTGTAAACACAGACGATATTGAAATATTACTGTCTCCGGGAGTGACTTTCTTGGTTTCAATTACGTGTTTTTCAATAGACTTGGCCTGACGAATGAAAACATCAGATCCCGCAAGCGGAGGTATGGTATAAACCAGGCTTTTACTACTGAGTAATTCCCTGCCATCATTGATTACCTCAATCGTGACATCGAGATTGTTTGGCCAATTGTCTATAAGTTTCCTGAGCTCAATAAGTAGTTCCATTATATTTTTGTTCCAGTATTCATTGATTAAATCTAGAACAATCTTAATGCTGTTGTAAAAAACATCTGAAAATAGTGAGTTGGGTTTATTAAACTCGTTATCATTAAATTTTTTCTTCATGTCCTCCAGAGCATAGTTGACATCGCTCGGCAAATCCGTGACCTGCTCAAATGTGTTTACGACCACATTGTTTTTTCCTACCGGAACAAGCGTCTGACTGACCTTCTGCCTTGGCAGATTTTCGATTATTTTCAGATCATCCGGGGTCGGCGTTACACCAATACCGAAATGAAAACAGCGATTCTCGGCTAGTCCCTTTTTATCATTTATCCAGAAGGAAGGTCTGAGCAACTTGTCACCATGCTTGCCTTCAATTTCACCCAAAAAAAGCACCTTTATCTTTTCTTCGTAATAGCTAACCTGAATTGCTGCATCACAATGCTGCATATATTCTTTTATTTTTGATTTATCCGAGATCCAACCATCTTTCGTTTTAACCCGAAAGTCGAATCTGTCAATTTCAGGGTGCTGAGTGACAGAGTCTTTACCCAGTATAAAATATTTGCAGTATAAAGGGCTGCGGCTATCACAATCATTTTCTTCACAAAGTTTATCAATCAGATTGAAAAACAATGTTTGATATTTATAGGTGTTAAACATATTTCGAATAATGTATTCAAAGCTATGGTTTTTATATGTAGTGCTCAGAAGTGCGTTCAGTGTACTCATGTTTGAGTTGGCTTTAAGACTGGCGAGCGTCAGGGGGAGTTCTTTCTTTAAGAGCTGATGAAACCCGATAGACGTATTATTCTGGAAGACGAGCGATTCAAGTACGGAAAGATAAATCCCTGCCCAGTAGCTTTTAATATTATCTGCGTTTTCTAACTGAAGCGCGTTTTGAATGGCTATGCTGATTTCTGTAGTCAAGTGATGCTCCTGTTAAACATAACTCCTCACTCTGGGCTTAATGCAGTAACAACAATAATGCCGTGCATGCTGTCGGTGATCCATTGATTTGTTATTGCTTCTTTTCCGGTTTGTATGAGTCGACTGATGAGTGAGTTCGACTGTCGTCTATGATACCAGGCATTCAGAGTAAACTACCTGGTTTACAAATGTCTGCTTTGAAAGTTCAGTCATCGATGCCGTTTTGCCTGAGCTGCCCGGTGAACTGATCTAACTTACCCAACAGTGAGGCGCTGAGCCGCACTAGCGGCAGCGACATAATATCCGTGGTAGTGCCGTCATCAGCTACGATGATATGTTCATCTTTATAGTAAAAATCAGGCTTGTTCAGCGCCGTCAGCAGCGCCTGCTTGGCATTCAGGGCGCGTTGATAAAGCGCTCTGTCAGTTGATCGCAAAAATATATCCTGCGCGGCTATCATGTATTCATGCATGTAGGTTGGCGCGGGAATGTCGCCGGTCATAGCCTCCATTTCATTTTTGACGACAGCTTTCCATTTGTACGAATTCTGAAGCAGCGCCGTACGGTTAAAACCAACATGCATGTTAGCCAAAAATCCTGGCTTTCCATCGCGCATGCCAAACTCTTTTGTTGCCTCATAATTAATGGGCGGAAGACCACTGTGCTGCATATAATTGCGCAGTTCGTACATAAAGCGGTACGAAAATTTATCGTCATAATGACCGTTCTGAACGGATTTACAGCGCTGAAATTCCTCTGATCCTTTACCGTATTTATTGCTGAGCGATTTTTCAAGATATTCCAGCATTAATTTAACGGACGTCAAAAAATTTAGCAGCGTCAGGTTAAGATCCCGGCTAAACTCACCAAACAGGTTTTCGCCGGGGTTATTTCCGTAGTGCTTAAATTTTTCAATAAGTGCACTGTCAGCTGAAATAAACGAGTCATAGTTAATCATTGCGCATTCGTACACCAGATAGTGTTGAGCAAATGCTTCAATGTCCAGCATGCTCATAACCAGGCTGTCTGCGTCTTTATTGCTGAGTGTTCTCTTTAAAACTAATTTTCCGGGTTTGCCCGGCGTCAGCGATTTTTTTATGAGTATGAGTTTAGAAATCATCGGATTCACCACGAATTTTAATCTTCAAACTAGCATCGATCAGGTGGCTTATAGCCTTAGAGCGACGGACGTTACCGGAAGCTGCTGTTATTTTATGATAGATATTCTTAGTCGTTTATTCCTTTATTTGGACTCGATGTTAATTATTTTTATCTTTCGTTTTTGACGCCTTAAGTAGGAAATAGGAAGGATGACTCTGAATTTCAGCAGAGTGACTGTTGATGTCATACAGCCCCTTCAGTAGCGATATAGCGCCTGTTGTCATCGTAATCCAGCTTGGTGCACCTATGATTCCTATCACTGCCGGCGCGACATTCAGCAAGAGGTCTTTTTTACTTCTACGCTTATATGCGTGGATTTTTTGCTCAATATCACTCAGTCCTTCATCCCAGACTCTCTCTGTAAAACGTTTATTTATTAGCTCCCTCCGGTAAGGGTCGCTCTCTGCCTCCATATCAAAAGCAGTGTCACGTAACACCGCCCGGAATGCATTAAAGCTCGCCTCGAACTCAGTTCTTATGCTGAAAAGTTCACCGGGAGTCACTCCTTCCAAGAACGGCATATCTACGGAAAGTTTGACTCTCTGCACTTCATCTTTCGGATCCAGCTTACGAAGCACTTCACCCTGAAAAGGACAGTAGGTACCAAGGGAAGCCCTTCCTGCATGTGCCTGCTCAAGGTCAGCTATGAGATTCCTGTAGTGAAAGAGAACGGTGCGGTTTTTTGCTCCCTGGACCCATCTTTCATAGCTTTTTTTTCCGCTGTGATTACCCATCACAACATCTGAAAATACTATGCTATCACCATTATCAGTGACTTTTCCGGCGTGCTGATACATGTAGCCGTTGGTATACGGGCTTCTACAGTCCTCAATTTTAATCATAATTTCATTTGCTAGAACGCTTTTGTCTAAAAAACGGAATCTGTTGCTTTTCCCTAATCTTTCAATATTTTGAACAGATAATTTTTTTTCATAGAGCCGGGCTATTTCAGCCGGAAGATAACGGTAGATGAATTTCGATTCAGCGTTGTCGGCTAATATGCCGTCAGCCCTTTCAGATTCTTTAATTACCGATTTGCTCCTTGCGAAAACAATAAATTCACCTTGTATGAGCGGGAAGTTTTCCTTAGCAAAGCGTATAAAAGAAGATATCTCTTTCCTGAGAATAACAGACTTTTCATTACCATCAGTCTCGATAAATTTTTCAATGATGTTTTCTGTTAATTTCAACCTGTGTCGCTGACTTAGTGAGTAGAGAACGTCATCCAGAATGACTCTGTCCATCGAAAAAAGTCCGCTACGGTAGTTAGCAATGTTTTTGTCTCCGGCCATATAAACATTTAGGCGTGAAGATTGTAAATCGTTCGTTGGGTCGCTTATTAGCCGGTCTATTTTTTCGTTGTATTCATTCAGCTCATTCAGTAATTCTGTGAATTCTATATCTGCATATTCATTTTTTAACAGTTCATCAGACCAGAAGAGGCTGTCAGTCAGAGCGTAGAGATTGTTATACACGGTTTTTTCCTTTTACCAGGCTTTCATTCACAGCGATTACCGCATGGCGAATCTGTTTCCAGAGGGGAAGCCCTTCATCTTACAATCATATGCGCGACCAGGCATCTACCATAGAGTGCCTGGTGTCGCCCTGACCCCGTCGTTTTTGGCACTGACAATGGAAAAATTGAACCACGTCAGAGGGATAGCGATGTCGCAATCGTGCCCATTCCCGAAGCGGCGCCGCGTGCGCGCGCAGGCGTACCAGGTTATATTCCGTATAGGGGAAAAAAGACCGATTCGCCCTCACCCGATCACCGATTTATTGCGGTCGGTTTTTCTGGACAGATGCGCGAAAATACGCTCCACGGATGCAGATTGCGGAGATTGAAAAATTGAGAGGTTTTCCTCGCGAACTTTCGCAGATTTCACCCAGCGACGTCAGCGCGCAGAACGTGACCGGCGGCAGCGCGGCGCGCTACTTTGACTATGCCTCGGCGCTGGCGCTGCGCAACCTTGCGGCGCACTACGGCACGGCCATGCCCCGCTACCTGCTGGCGCCAGAGGTGGCGCTACTGCTCGACGCCGAACGCGACCAGCGGAAAAGGCTGCTGATCGAGACGTTCTGGAACACCGGCGGCCGGCTGAACGAGGTGCTGCCGCTGACGCCGGAAGATTTTGCGCTCGACGGCCCCGACGGGCGCGCGCTCGGGGCACCCTTCGCGGTGCTGCACACACTGAAGCAGCGGCGGGATGAGGACCGGCAGAAGCAGCGCGGCCGCGGCCGGCCGACCCGTGAGGACCAGGCTGCGCTGCGCGAGGCCGAAGCCAATCCCCCCCGCGCCGTCCCGCTCACCGATCCGGGCTACGTGCGCCGGCTGCGCGAGTATCTGGCCACTGTCAGGCTGAAAAAGGGCGAGCGCATCTGGGACATCGACAGCCCGGACACCGTCCGCACCTGGATTAGGCAGGCAGTCAAAGCCGCAGAGCGTGACGGCGTCACCTTCAGCATCCGGCCGATCACAACGAAAACTTTCAGGGACTCGTTTGCGATGCACCTGGTTCAGCACGGCGTGCCGAAAAAGGTCATCCAGTCGATGATGGGCCATAAGGATGAAAAGTCGACGGAGTGGTATACGCAGGTGATGGCGCTGGACGTCACGCGCCAGCTCGGCGTGCGGTTCTCGATGGCGCCGGAGGAAGCGCGCGCGCTGGTCATGCCCGACGAACTGCCCGCCAGAGGGCAGCGGAACTACCCGGGTATTAAGGGAGGCTAAGGACGATGACTTGTTTTGACAGGATGACTGACGCCGCGCTGGATGCGGAGATTGAACGTCTGGCGCGTGAAATAGCCGTGTATGAAGACAGCTACGACGCTGAATACCAGAATAAAAATGACGTAGAGAGAGAGTTCAACCAGGGAATGATTAAGAAACCAATGGAAGATACGATCGCCAGCTGGACGCGCGCCATGGATGAAAGACGGCGTCGTATGGGATTCTGGATTGCGCCCTGATGCGGGCTGAACGGGAGGCCGCAGCAACGACCTCCCGTGAACTACTGGCTGCCGGCGATCAAACCTGCAGCGTTTTGGTCTGCAGCATCTTGTCCGTTGCCCGGCAGTAAGCGTTTCCGCTGGTCTCCAGCTCAAGATAGCCGTTATTCATAAGCCAGCGGACCATGGCGATGATGTCCTCATCAAGCCCCTGCGTCTTTTCCTTCTCAATCAGAGCAGCGTCAATGGCAGCGGTTGGCTGCGCTGCAGAGGTCACCCTTATCGGGGAGCCTGAAACCCTAAAGCCTGAACTGGCCTGAGCAAGATGCGCATTAACAATATCTGCGGACTGCTTGGACACAGGGTGCGGCAGCGCGGCGGTAAAGTAATCACGCATGATGGTATACAGTGTGCTGAACGAGATGTGTCCGTTTTTCATAAAGTCCCTCAGGCTGGTTGTGTGCTCATGCCGGTTCAGTGCTGTTCAGACCTTACGGCTTTTCCTCCGTGTTTATCGGCAGCCTGCAGCGTTTCTGTATCCCTGCCCTATCCTTACCAGTTCCCTGCCCTATTGCGTTAAAGACATCCGGATTAACTACCTTTTATCAATGTTGTATTAATGCTATTTTAATATTAAAAATGCATCATAGTGATGTTGTTATGATTGTTTTTAAGATTCATCTTGACTACAATCAGTCTCAGATCGAAGGAATCCGTTTTGATATCAATTTAATATTAAAGTGAGGCGCTGTTGATATGATTTTAACTATCGTGAATACCAAAGGTGGCGTGGGCAAATCTACTCTCGCAGTCAACATTGCCATTGCCCGTGCGCTTCAGGGGAAGAAGGTCTGGCTCGTTGACGGGGACAAACAGGGCTCATCTCAGACGGCAATTCTGATCCGCTCTGAAGCGGATGTGCAGCCTGGTATCGCCTGCTCTCATTATCCTGACGGACCGGTGCTGAGAACGCAGGTTCTGCAGCAGAAAGATAACTATGATGACGTCATCATCGAATGTGGCGGGCGAGATTCAACAGCAATGAGGGCCGCGCTCACTCTAACGGATTATGCACTGGTACCGTTTGTGCCGGGCAGCTTTGAGGCCTGGGCTATGGAAGACGTCGTGAAAATGCTTCAGGAGGCACGTAGCATCCGTGAGCCTTTCCCTGCGTTCTCAATTCTCAACAGGGCTGACGTTAACCCGCGCAGTAAAGATAATCAGGAGATGGTGGCGGCTATGTCAGAGTATGCGGATGAGATCCCCGTACTGGACCACCTGCTGCATATGCGTAAAGCATTTGCCAATGCCGCCGGCAGCGGCCGCTCCGTTGTTGAGCTAAAACTTAAACCGCATGAGAAGCCTGCGAAGGAAGAACTCGAGAAACTCATTTCTATAGTATTTAAATATTGATGTGATATTATTGTAATATTAATTAAGTATTGAGGCGATGTGTAATGGCTATTACTTCCAGACCCAAATCATCAACTGCGCCACCACAGGAACAGGCGCAGATTGAGAAATTCATCAATGACGCACCTGATGGAAATAAAGTGGAAAAACGTGGCGTCAAGAAAGGCCAGCGTGAGCAGATCACGGTCACGTTTGATACCAGCATCATTTCCCAGCTGGACGACCTTGCTCAGCATGAAGGGTTGTCCCGTGCCGCACTCATCCGGATGGCGGTGCGGCAGCTGCTGGATAAAGGAGCGCAGGTAGGCGGGTAAGGTCGGGACGCTAGATTAATATTAAAGTGATATTACTATTATACTGTAGTGATAGTATTAACACATTGAAAGAATGTTTGATTAACATCTATCTGATGCGACTCAAAGACTGCATGCTGCACCCATCGTGAACTGTTAATGCAGCATTCTCTGCGCGATAATGCTGCTTCCCTGCACACGATGTATTTCTGAGTGGCTGAGGATCGCCGGTCAGACATACCGTATTCGGCCTGCTTATGTGAAGTGCCGCGTCGGTAAACCTGACCGTTCCCAGGTTGAAAGCCCTAAGCGTCCTGTTTCTGTCATCAGCCCGTTTTGATGTTGTGAGCTCCTGTATCCGTTTCTTAGCCTTCTGTTCATCTCGTCAGAAGGCTATGCTGATGACACGCTCCGGCCTGAACGACTGCAGCATGAAGGCAGCTGTGTAAACCAGTACCTCTCCGCAATTTTTCATCCCTTTCCCTGCTGATTTTAAACCCACACGTACTGCAGAGGATGGCGTCAGAAATGAGCCAAAGCCTTCTGCCGGTGCATCCTTATTTCCTTCGTATTCACGCCCATAATGAGAGCCGTTTCCTTCTCTGCACAGCACATAGCCGGAGACTCTCCTCAGATACGGCCACTCAGGATGCCGGCCAGCGACGGCGGTTTTACCAGGATATGCCTGCTATGGCAGGAAGACTTACTTAATGCGAAATGTGCTAATTCAGTGTTTAAATGATATTAAATAGATGCTTAAGTAATATTAAATTGATATCATTTCCTTTGTTTTCTAATTTGTTTGAGCGGTCGCTAGTCAACTTAAAAAAAATGCCGATCTACCCGGCAGCGTCACTGGACATTTATTCCGAATGTGCAGTTTCGTTCAAGCGTGAAAGCATGTTTTGCTGGCAGCGGGGATAGTGTCGGACGCGAGCGGGGAGGCAACAAAAATGCGGTGTGCCGGTCAGCTGTTGAAAGCTCTATACCCTGATTACCCACCGATTCAGGGGTTAGGGCGGGCTGATTGGAATGAATGACCGGAACGTCCAGGTTGGCGCGGTGATTACTTTACGGGGGAGCTTTGCCAGCATTTTTGCGGTCGCCGGCGGCTGGCGCCATGATAATTTGCCTGCATTTCTGGCGTTGGCTGCACGGCAGCAGCTGGCCTAATGCCAGCAATTATTTCTATGCAGGACAGGACAAAATCCGGCGTGAAGAAACCGCCTTGAGTTATCATTTCCTTGAAAACCAGAGTGATTTATTCCAGTAACCGGAGCGACAGATAATGAAATATCATAAGTCAAATACAAGTACAAAAATATCCGAACAAGTAATTGCCCTTTGTTACACGTTGGCAGTATCCGGTATTTATTTCATATCCAGATTTACAAATGAAGATATAGTACGCATGAAGAGTGATTCGGGCGAAATCGCCGCCAAACTCTATGCCCTATTTGGAGTAATTCTGATGCCTATTATTACTCTTTTCGCAGGGTACACCGCCATCTATCTGACGTTCCGCTTCATTCGCCAAATCACGGAGAAAGGGGGTAAATAATGGCTACAGTAAATGTGAATGTGCGTATTGACGCAGAACTCAAGCAAAGCGCCGACGAAGCGATGCAAATCGCCGGAACCACACCGACACAGGCCAAAATCAGTAGCGACTCGCAATCGAAAACAGTCGGACTCGCAATCAGCGCAAATTTTGGCTCACAATAATTGCAACTGAAATAGAGCACAGACTCACTATAACTGCAAATTCGTTGTTGACACCCTGACGCGCAAACCACAGATTGCCTAACCCGGACCGATTGATTCCATCCAGCACCTTCATCAGCTGCGCGCTATTTGCCCGGGGTTGCGAGTCATCAAAGAGATTAAGCAGACTGAAGCTTTTGAGGACTACAATCAGAGCCAATGGACAGAATAATGGTCGTGTCAGGTTAATTGGCAGGATGAGACTTTGAGCGTAAAAAAAGCCGCTGACACGGCGGCGGGTACGATGATGCGGTTTTAACGGTGCATCTGCCGGAACTGTTCAAGAACATCCTGACTGAACGGTGGTACTTCATCTAGGATGGGCTGCGTGTTTGTCGAAACTATGCGTGCGAGTATCGCTAACTGTTCAGGAGTCAAATGCTCGCTGAGCGTCGTCTGCGGGAAAGTTTCCTGTTCTTGTAAGTTTTCTGTTTCCATTGAGATGCCACTCCTAATGTGATGTATACATTTTCAACCAGCTGATCCGGGCATACCAGCACGGAATTAGTGTGCGCAATCTGGATAGAATAACCAGATTGTCCAGTGTGGCTTGATTTTAGGCTTTTCTAATCAGAATGCGTAGGTTGAGCAGTATGCCGATGAAAGCTACAGAACACATTGCTGCAGGCCAAAGTGCATCAATGATGGAATACAGGGAAAGACTATGGGTAGTAAGACGCCAGTACAAAAACACGCTCGATACGATAATGGTAAATATTGCCCAGGAAAGAATTTCCGATCTTTTAATCTTATTTTTCATTTTTGAACCTGCCGAGTGAAAAATTATTGAGAGTGACGGCTACTGACGTACCTTTAACGTTCCAGCGAACATTCACAGTGTAAATGCAGTAATTTACCCAACTCGCCTGGTCTCGCCAGATAGCCAGCAGTCATTGCTTTACCGCCTTCATCATCATCAAGACCATGCTCAAGCAGGTCTGAGCCGAAATCAGAACAGGCGCAGCGGAGAGTCATTACTTGTGTATCAGTAAGGGTGGTACCGTTAATAACAATTGTCGGTTCGGGTTGTGAACTCAGCATTGGCTCCGCTTATAGTAGTACTTTGATATTACCAGGATGGTTCACTCATCGCCAGCAGAACTGGACGGAATACAGGTGGGATAGAGATTAAAGGAACTGACGGTCTGACAGCAGTCAAGCGCCCGGCGCCAGCTGGAGCTCGCCGGTTGTGGCAGCAAAACAGATGCTTACCCCCGCAGCTGTAGCCGACCGGATGCCGGTAATGGACAGAATAACCTGTACGTCCAGTTGGCCGGGGAATTAAGCGAGGGGCAGAACTAAGGCCGCTGGCGCGGCCTTAGTTCGGTATCTGGTGCTGCTTCAGTTTGAACTGGCAATAAAGGAAACCTTTACGGCAAAGGACTGTAAGGGCAAAACAAATGGTGGCAAGAACAAAAGCCATCCCAGCCCTGATCGCATCGCTGCCCCCGAATGAATACGTCCATACTGATGCAAAAAGTCTTACAGCGACATTATTATTCCATGACTCCACGGTCAAACCATTCAACCAGGCTAGATCCGACACGGCCAGTGGAACTGGACAGAAAAACCTGCCTGTCAAATCCGCCGGGGATTTATACTGACAGCCAAGGTCATCATTGAAATAGAAGGGTTAGCAAATGGCGGTTGAGTGGGTGGATGTAGCTGACAGTGCCGTAAAAATTGGGCTGGGTGCGTTAATCACCATTGTTGGCGGCTGGGTTACGCTGAAACTAACACACCGCCAAGAAATATGGAAAGAAGAAGTAGCTCAACGACTGCGGGATATAGATAAAAAAACAGACCGCTATATCGATTTTCTTTCTTCATCGCAAACGCTAATGCAGAAATATCTTTTTGAATCATGTGATCCGGGTGGCGAGGACTACATCAATTATATGCGGTTGCATAATATTGTGAGTCTTACCTCTTCGTCAGAATTGCGAGGCTACGCGTTTGCCACACAGGAAAAGGTATCGCAATTTATTCTTCTCAGGAAACCCAATGAAATAGAAGTAATCGATTCCTGTCGTGATGCCGCGAGAGACTCCGTTTCACTGCTTCAGGGGGTAGTGAGTGCTGAATTGCTTCAGGATAAAGCAGCACTTCAGGGTAAACCCCATGCGTGGTGGTCGATCTGGCGTAGGCAGGGTACAAACGTAGACAGAAACACCTGAACGTCCAGGCTAGTGCGGAGTTTACGTAGCGGCGATGGTATGCCAGCAGTTCTGCGACCGCACCGCCGCATCGATGGCAAGTTATGCCAGCAATGGACACAAAGTGCTGTGCTTCAAATCGGGGCGGGAATTATGATGATGTCTAACTTTATCGGTGCAACCGACACAGACATAACGCTGTCATATTGGGGAGGTGTATATGAGAGAACAAATCCAACAAATTAATGAAATAATGAAAGAAGTGCTGGCTATAACTAATAAAAAGGAAGGTGTATGCCTGTATATGGGGGCGCTATTATTTGCTCAAATACATGATCACTTTGATCTAAAACCTAGGTTCGTTACTGGAAGTCTAACTTTATATGACAAACTTGTCTTTGCACACAAACCTATCAAACCCGTTTTTTCCGGTGGATCCGATTTTTCTGGCCTCTGGGATGGACACGCATGGGTTGAAGTGGATAATTATATTTTTGATGCATCTATATTCTGGACCATATATTCTTCAAAAATACCATTAGAGTTGCAATCCTTATTCAACTACGCCTTTGACGGGAAACATGACTACTTGATTGGGTCTCGTACTTTTCTTGAAAAATCTGGTGTTGTTTATAAAGTCTTTGAAGAGCTGTCAGATAGTGATGCGAATATTTTGATTAATAGCGGATTCAACGCCGGAATCTTTGACAGAATCATATGATATACCTTGTATTCAGAATTACCGGACTGTCCATAAGGCGTGGGGAATTACACGAAAGGCGTAAAAAGGCCGCTTACTCGTCCATTTTGTGATTATCTGGTTTAGCAAGTTCAGTACAAATGTCTTGCATAACTGCTTTGTATTCCTGCTCTGGTAGCTTGACGCTTACGTTATGCGTACCTGATTGGTTGGCTTGATTTATAGCGTTCTTAATTTTCTGAAGACCGAATTCAATAGCTGTATCTCTTTTCATGCGCAGATTCCTCTTATTAAAAAATGTTAATAGTAGGCCAGATCTCCACCTACCAGCAGAACTGGACGGAATTACCTGCACGTCCAGATAGACGAGGCAGATTACTGGCGGAGGTGATCATCAAGGGCTGGTACTGGTTTGAAACGGCAGGGGGAAATATCACTTGCAGCAAAAAGAGAATGAACAAAAATTAAAATAAAAACGCGGCCTTACGACCGCGAAAAATTCACCTAGAAGGTTTTTTTATGGTTACTTTGCCTTTTGGCCTACGACGATTACGATGGTGTTCCCGGAAAACCAGTTTGTGCTGGTTGACTTGGAATCATCGGTCGGCGTAAAACCTAGTGAGCTTAGAATTAGAGCGAAACCGGCAATGCATTTCGTTATCTTTTTCATAGTCGCGTCCCTTAAAAAGGGCTACCTGGCTCCGCCTGAGTTGAGTCCCCGCTTTGCCGCGACAAGCAATGTCGATTGAACATGTCTCAGTAGCGGTGTGGATACAGATCAGCAGCAAGCCCAACTGGAGTTCCTACGCTCCGACTGCTAACCATACGGTTAAAACGTCTTATTACATTACTTGGACAACTGTAATAAGGCGCATTGTAGGTATAAGAATTGGACGACAAATACTTACTACAAGTAACTGTTCAACCTTACCCTTACACCGAAACCGCAACATTCCGACAAGACAACGACGCTAAGATCATATCTCAAAGTATGTATAACTGTCAGCAGATTTTAATAAATTGTACTTATGTAAATAGTGAGTAGTCAGGGACGGACATGCAATATTGAAGTGGACACAGAAGTATGCAGGTACTACAATTGCTTTGTCGATTGAACATGTTTTAGTTACTTCTAGCCTGCTCCTAACAGGCCAAGAGAAAGAAACCGCCCATCCTACAGGCGGTTTTTTTTCGTCTGCATTCTATGATCCTGATATGGCCTGACCAGTTGAGGAGAATAAGAGGAAGGCTGGCTTAATAAAAGCCGCTCAAGTGGAATCACTCTGGATAAACCAGCACTGGACAGAATAACCAGATTGTCTAGTATGGCTTGATAAGGCACTGAATTCCAATGCAATTAGTACCAAATGAAACTAAAGATTCTCGGGTCGGGGCTGTTGTACCATTTCGTCGTTGGACAGAATAACCTGAACGCTCAGTATTTCACTTGTGACATCACTATTGGTGATAATGTGACGATAGGAGCTATGGCCTACGAGACTAAAGATGTGCCAGCAAACAGCGTGGTCTACTGTGAAAAAAGTACAATGATCCGGCCAAAGTATCAGTAGCTGATGCGCTGCTTCGATCTGGCAGCGCTTCTCAAATCAATCTTCTTATTTTACCCAGCCCTAAAGCCTTATTTAATAAACGCCACAGGGATATCTTTCCAGTTTGTTGTCCAGGCAGGAGAGAGCAACTCTCGTTTCATTTTCCATTCGTTGTTGACACCCTGACGCGCAAACCACAGGTTACCCAGCCCTGACTGGTTTATGCCATCCAGCACCTTCATCAGCTGCGCGCTATTTGCCCGGGGTTGCGTGTGATCAAAGAGATTCAGCTGACTGACGCCGTTCGGGGTGAAGTCATCGAGCATGATGCCGGCGGTCATATAACGGCGCTCTTCCAGCCAGATGCGGTCCAGCGATCGCATGGCCACCTCAATGATGTCTCGCGTATCCTGTGTTGGCAGGGCCAGCTTCTCGCCGGCGCTGTTTCCATAGAACACTTCATCCTTAGCGTGTGGAGAGGTTCGTATAAATACTCCAACGTGCCGACAGTACTGACGCTCTTTCCTGAGCTTTTCAGCTGCCCGAGCGGCGTACTGGCAGAGTGCCTCCTGCATGGCCACCTTTGTAGTGATGCGTTCGCCAAAAGAGCGGCTGGAAACGATTTGCTGCTTCGCCGGGGGCAGCTCCTCGAGCGGAATGCACGATTCTCCGTTGAGCTCGCGCACGGTTCGCTCGAGAACAACACTGAAATTTTTGCGGATCAGGGCAGGGTGCGCACGCGCCAGCTGCAAGGCGTTTTCGATTCCCATCAGATTAAGGCGCTTGCCGATGCGACGTCCCACACCCCAGATTTCCTCTACCGGCTGATTGCCCAGAAGGGTTTCAGTACGTTTAGGATTGCCAGGCGTCAGTGCAAATACGCCGCGGAACTGCTTCCATTCTTTACTCGCCCATTGCGCTGATTTTGCAAGGGTTTTAGTCGGACCCATGCCTACTCCTACGGTCAGACCTGTTGTGTTAAGCACGTGCGTGCGCAGGCGCCGGCCAAAGTGCTCAAAGTCTTCGCAGCCATCGATGCCGGTTAAATCAAGGAACATTTCATCAATTGAGTACTGTTCTACGCGAGGGGTCATTTCTTCCAGTGCCGTCATTACACGTTGCGACATGCTGTGGTACAGCGCATAATTCGAACTGAACACATGTACGCGTTCTGGATAGTCCTGGGTTTTTATCTGGAACCACGGCGCGCCCATTTTTATGCCGAGCTTTTTGGCGCCGGCGCTGCGCGCGATGACGCAACCATCATTGTTGCTGAGCACCACTACCGGTTTTCCGCGAAGATCAGGGCGGAAGAGCGCCTCACAGCTCGCATAAAACGAGTTCACATCGGCCAGACCGAACATAGGCATAGCTACCTCCGGCGCGCACGCGTGCTGTTAAAAAACCAGGTGACTACGCCAAGCAGCTGGAGTTCTTCCGGATAAATGACGGGGTAGGCCGGATTCATGGGCAGTAGTGCCAGGCGCGGTTGCAGCTGCAGGCGCTTGACGGTGAACTCGCCATCCACCTCTGCAATGACGATGTCGTGGTGCGCGGCCTCTTCTGCACGGTCTACCACCATGACGTCGCCATCAAACAGGCCGAGATCCTGCATGCTGCTGCCGCTGGCGCGTACGAAAAACGTCGATGCGCGCCGGCGGATGCACAGCTCGTTCAGGTCGAGCTCTTTTTCGACATAATCCTGTGCGGGGGAGGGGAAGCCAGCCGCGCAGGGCTCAGCATAAAGCGGCACGCGTATGCGAGGTGTAAAGAGGGGGGGCCAGAGCAGAGTCAGGTCCGGAGAACAGATAGCCGGTTTCATTGTGCAGTCCCCTGCAGATGGTTTGGCCATAAGTCGAGTGCTGTCTGTACGTCACGCATAAAAAATCCTCCTTAAACTAGTACTGTTTTTATATACAGTATTATTGAGGCGGATTTTTCTGGCAAGTATCCTTTGTCGAATGCACGTCGCTTAGAGTCTCATCTGCCTGAAAGGCGACCAGTTTTATTTTCCACAGACGTCGGCCGTCATTTCCCCGAGCATCTTCAGCAAGAGATCTTTGCTTATCTGATCGGACTTCAGTGCCGGCATGACGTTAATAAGTGACAACGTGAAGGTAGCCATTGCCACCGCCCGCTTCACGGTTTCGGCGTTTTCGTAGTCCTTGTAGGTGCGAAGGCTGACGCCCAGCTCTGTAGCGGCCTTTTCACGGCTCCACATCATCCCCTTGCGCCAGAGTCTCAGCTGCCATCCCGTCATGAGCATTCTCCTTACTGAAAGATCCAACCATAATATCGAGAAAAAGTGCAGAAATTGCACTTTTTACGGTTTTCTCTCCGCTGAGAATGAATTCTGTCGGACGTCGCTCTGCTCCGCTTCTTAACGGCGTCTTCGCTTCGCCTGACGCCGGCTGATCGCTTTAACACTCCTGCAGGGCTTCGCCTACTTAAACTGCACCGTGCCTTCACCTTAGCCGGGCGGCCTCGCCAACAAGGGAAGCTGCGCCGACATACTCACCCGTTCCCCGCCGTGCGCGGGACATTCAGTCCGCTCCGGCGGAGCGTGCGGCTTCCGTTGTCGCCCCTGTTTGCTCAGCTGTTTGCCCGGCTTCCGTGGCGGCACGGTGCAGATGGCACCGTGCAACCCTTAACGGAGGAGTCGACATGCCGAACTGGTGTGCCAACAGGCTGCGGGTCACAGGCCCGGAAGAGGAAGTATCGAAGGTGAAAACGCTGATGGAAGGGTGCGCTGGCGCGCCCGGATACGTGCGGGCTGCGGGGGAGGGGATCCAGCTTTTTCTGGCGGGCTGCGCCGGGCTGCTGCGCCCAACGACCGCAACGGAATATGCGCCTTATCCGGCACTGACCGTGACGGCGGGCAGCGATACGCCGGAAAACCACGCGTTTACGCAGTGGCTGGAACTGCTGCGCAGCGGCGCGGAGCTGACGCCGGAGACCTGCGAACGGCTGCACGATTTGTGGCTGGCCAGCGGTCTGCAACACATGACGTGGGCGTCCCTGACCGGAGAGCAGCAGACGGCGATCAGCGCGCTGTGGGAGAAAAAGAAGGGTGACTGGCACTGGACAATCAGCGGGCAGGCACTGACTGACAAATGGGACGGACTCTGCCTTGAAGAGGCGCTTCCCCTCAGATCCCTGCCGTTCGACATGCTGCAGCTGATCCCGCCGCGCCTGGATGCCGAAATCAACGGCTATAACGGCCGCCTGCTTGAGGGCGTACCGGACGGATTTACGGATACCGTGGACCGCTGCGGCACGAAGTGGCCACACGGGCACGACCTTAACCTGTCGTACTTCGCCGACACCACCTTTGACGCGGATTTTGATACGCCCTGGTCGCCGCCCTCGCCGGAGGTGCTGTGCGCCCTGACCGCACGTTACGGCGTCACCGCTGAGCACTGGTATGCCGAAGCAGGCTGCGACTACTGCGGATGGGCGACCTACTCAGGCGGCATTCAGCTGGATGAGCGCTGTGAGACGCTCGAGTGGAGTGAGGACGCGGATGATGACGGGTACCGGGACGTGACCGGCCCGGACTGGATTATCGACAACGTGGCCAGCTACGGCGGCTAAACCGGAGGCGGCGGGGCGACCCGCCGGATAGCAATGAGATCAATGACCGTACGGGAATTCAGGATGCGGCTGGCTGCAGTCGGCGATGACGAGCTGTGCTGCGGCACCTTCTGGCTGGCAGAGGATTTTCTGGCCATTAAACCCTCCCTGACGCCGCAGGAGATTGCGGCGGCCATGGAGTATGCCGAAGACCATCATGATGCGAACGAGGGCTTTAACTGGTGGCATCTGGAGCAGGCTATTGAGGCCGCCATGCTGCAGGAGGAGTAAGGAGGCCGGTCTGAGGGTAAGACTTCAGACCGGATTTATCGCAGCGGTGGAGCGCAGAACGTGCCACGTTATTTGCGACGGCTGATTTTTCCGCCCTTACGGCCTGCTTCCCGCGCGCGATCAGGGTCATTGCGGAAGTTGCCGCCACTCACCCTGCCCCCCTTGCTTCCGGCTTCTGCCGCGCGGGCACGGTCTGCTGCAAAGTTTCCGGCTCCCCCGCGTAATGGGTCAGTATTCATCGGTAAACTCCTTATTTAGTATCAGTTAAGCTTTAAATATAGCGTGATTACTAAAATTTTCAGGATCGCTATTCTTTTTTTTAAATTAAATTAATCTATGTAATACAGTTGGATAGGTGCTAACTCTGAATGTGGGCGGCTCTGTAGTCCTCCCTAAAATCATAAATAAACTTAAACTAAATCGTAGCGCGTACCCTGACTTTTCAGGAGTGAGCGATTAAACCGACTTCCCTGATGTAGTCATCCTCATATGACACCCGCTCCGGCGGGATTTTTTTTGCCCTTAGCAGTGCCACGGAATTTCAGACAAAAAAATACCCGCTCAGGGCGGGTGAAATTCGTTACAGAGAACAATCTTTTCACTCATTGTGACAGGTATTTCCGGGACTGGTTCAAAACGGCCGTTGCACCCTGGGGAACCGACCACCTTGTCCGGCGGCCTGTTTAGTGTTCCTGACTGTCGCAGGCTAACTTGATTTCAGCCCGTACGGGTCGGCGCGGTCGGACAACCTTAGCCGATACGCTGACTGGGCCTGAGGTGCGTTGCCTTAATCGGTTGTCAGTATCACCGCTCACCCGCCAACCTCCCGTTTCTCATTATTAAAAGGTTGTCGCTACGCTCCGCTTTCATGCCGTCTCCCGTCCTGCGGCCGGAAAACGGCGGGCGTAAAGTGCCGTGCCCTCACGGTAGCCGGGCGGCCTCGCAAACAAGGGAAGCTGTCGCCGACATCCTCACCCGTTCCCCGCCGTGCGCGGGACATTCAGTCCGCTCCGGCGGGGCGTGCGGCTTGCGGTGTCGCCCCTGTTTGCTCCGCTGTTCGCCCGTCTGTGTGGAGGTCACGGCACCACTACCGGTGCCCCCTTCATACACAGGAGCATCACTATGTCTCGATTCATGCACGGCGACAGCGTACAGGTTATGGGCGGCTTTCCGGACAAGAGTATTGATTTCATCCTCACCGATCCGCCTTACCTGGTTGGCTTTAAGGACCGTTCCGGCCGTTCAATTGCCAACGACGTGAACAGCGAGTGGGTGCAGCCGGCGAGCAACGAAATGTTCCGGGTGCTGAAAGACAACAGCCTGGCGGTGAGCTTCTACGGCTGGAACCGGATAGACATTTTTATGCAGGCGTGGAAGGCGGCGGGGTTCCGCGTGGTGGGCCACATCGTCTTCACCAAGCCTTACGCCTCAAAGTCTGCCTTTGTGGGCTACCAGCACGAAAGCGCCTACGTGCTGGCCAAAGGGCGTCCGGCGCTGCCGGCGAAGCCGCTGCCTGATGTGATGCCGTGGGAGTACACCGGCAACCGCCATCACCCGACCGAAAAGCCGGTCAGTGCCCTGCGGCCGCTGATTGAGACCTTCACGCAGCCCGGCGCCATTGTCCTGGATCCGTTTGCCGGCAGCGGTTCAACGTGCGTGGCCGCTCAGGCGTGCGGGCGCCGCTGGATTGGTATCGAGCTGATGGAGCAGTACCACGCCGCCGGCCTGCGCCGCCTGTATGCCCACCGCGACGCCCGCGCGGCCTGATGAAAGGAGATAACCCGATGAACGATCACACTATGCACCCTGACAACGATACCCTGGCGGCCGACATCGCCGACCTTGAGGAATCGCTGTACGAGTTTCACTTGCGCCTGCGCGACATGATTGCGCGCCAGCTCTGGCACGGCGCCAGCCGCGAACAGCGCATGACGGGCCTGCTGATCGAGGGGATCGATAACGACCTGGTTGAACTGTACCGCCGCGCGGCCGTGATACAGAAACACCTGAGGGCGTGACTGGTTAAAAAACGAACGCCACTCTGCACCCCTGCCGGCGCACGGCAGGGCCAGTTTTATCCACAGGGTTCCGGGGCGGATATGCACCCCGGATGTGGACAAGACAATATGGATGTTGCTGCGCGCCTCATTGATGCCGCCTGCGGCGGGGGGAATAAAAACCGTGCGGTCTGCGGCCGGTGCCGTGACTTCACTTTAGCCCGGCCGCTGCGTGTTCAAGAGCCGCAAGCTCGTCTCCTCCCCCGTTCGCACTCTCTCCGGCGCGCTTACTCCCGTCGCGCCTCCGCTCATGCTTCGCGTCTGCGCCGTCCGTAATCCCGCCTCCGTTCGCTTGCGCTGCGGCCTCGTCACCGCTCCTGAACACTCCGCTTTTCGCCGGGCTGTCATTCAGTCACGGCACAGGCCGGAACTGTTCACCACCCTGACTGCGGAGATTTCTGATGAATACTGCCACCCCTGCTTTTGAGTCCGCGCGCGTCCTTGACGGCTACGTGCGTCTGCGTTTCCTGCCCGTGCTGTTCGGCGATGATTTTATGCGCGCCGAAAACAACGTGTACCTGTACGCCGATCGTTACCTTGCGGACTACGACGGCGGCGTGTGGGACTTCGCGCTGCTGCCGTCCGGCGGTGGCTTCATGAAGCCCGCAGCGGAGGAAACCTGGCGTTTCGTTAACCCGGCAAATCACAGCGACGTGCGCCTGAGCAGCGAGGCGGCGGGCATCGTGATCACCTCTCTGGTGCTGAACCACCGCAGCTGGATGTATGACCGCCATGATGACACGGAGCTGTGTGCGCTTTACTGCCGCCGCCACCGCCAGCTGACCGACTATGCCTTTGCCCACCCCGAAGCCGCCGCGATTTTTGCCGCGCTGGACTGATTAACCCACGGGGCGGCACAGGCCGCCCCGTTAACAGGAGAAAAAACATGATGCACGGTAACGTTAAAGAGGTGTGCACCCATCTGCTGGAGTCATTCGGTGAAGACAGCCCGGTTGCTGTACTGGTCTGGACGCTGGAAGACGTGCTGGAAAGCGCGGAGTGCATGGATATCACAGAAAAAGAGGCGGGTAGGGTGCTGGAGTTCATCGCAGAGGATGGCGACCACCGCCGCTATGGAATCGGGCGGGACGAGGTAAGGGAAATGCTGACAAACCTGCGCGAGGAGGAAGCGCAGGCGCGGGAAGTCACCGTGTCCGCCAGCGCGCTGGCACAGGTGCTGCGCGTGGCGGGCGATTATATGCGGCTTGAGGATGCGCAGGGCGGAGAGGGAACGGCGGTTCGCCTCTGGCCAGAGGAACATGAGGCCATCAGAACGGTTATCGCGGCACTGGAAAAATAAGCCGGGGCAGGGCAGGGAAGCCCGGCGCCCCTTTCCGGCCGAAAAACCTTCCTGTCGCCCGCGGCGACCGGCGGGAGGAGGCGCCTCCGGCGCCCGCTTCCGCGCCTGTATGCATCTGAGTTGTCCAGTCAAAATGTGGAAGTTTTATGCGGGGAAAAGCCATTTCCATCGAAAACTGCCCAGATATAACGATTTTTTGTGGGTTTTATGTCGCCAAATCCAAATCCAAATCCAAATCCAAATCCAAATCCGAAGCCTGCCCCCCTTCGGCTCCCCGGCAAGCCGGGTCGTCGAGCCCTACTGCGCTAACCGGCAAAGCCGGTAAGCTCCGCCGGAACGCGAAAGGCCGCGCTCCGTGCCTGACGGCTAGGGTCTGATGGCTGAAGTCAACGGCTGCTGCCGGCTTCGCCGTCGCTTTCACCGTCCCGGCAAACCCCGCCGGGACTTCAGGGCCAGCCCGCGGGGCGGTCTGCAACGTTCCTTCTGACGCTTCCCTGCGTTCCGGCCAGCCCTTGCGCGGAGGGCTGGTCGTAGCACCGCCGGTTCAGGCAGAAAGGGGTTAAATGCACTCCGGCAAAAACTTTTTGCGAAAGGGCTACAAAAACTTTTTGCCTCCGCCCCTTTATACCCTCTCTTCGTCGTTGCTACTTGGCCCTTGCCGCGAAAGGCCAGACCGGAAAGAAGAAACCCGCGTCAGAGAAGGTCTTTTTCGGGTCCGCAGCGCGAGCTGCACTTACTCAGCCGGATTTAAGGAGCCATACCATGCAAAACACACTCGTAAACGTCACCTCTGATGCGACCACCGAACGCGCGCCGATCTCCGCTGGCGGTGAAGTGATTTCAGATACCTTTTTTGCGCCTGTTGAAACCGACCTCATTGACGGCCTGCTGGGCCGCTATGGACATATGCACGCAAAATTAAAAAATATCTCGGCCACAATTCGCGAAGGTGAGAACGGCGAGGCGGTGGAGTATTTTCTGCGCGGCAACGTGCGCGATTCCCGTCTGAATATGCAGCCCGTGCGCGTGGTGTTTGACCTGCCCGGCGCTGTTGCGTCACTGAATGCGGATTTCTGGCAGAAGGCGCTGAACCTGACCGACGTTTACGAGTACATGCCTAACGACCGTCGCAACGACTGGAACGAGCAGATCCGCGAAATGAAAACGCCGGAGTTTGAAGAAAATGCCGTGCGCGCGACGCTCTCCGAATTGCTTTTCTCACGTCAGAAATTTTTCTCCGAGCGCGTTGACGGTATTTTCCGCTGCCTGTCACGCAGCCACGTGACCAACCGGCCGGAAGGCTTCAGCAAGCGCATGATTATCGAATGCATGTTCGATCAGTGGGGCATGTGCAACTACGACCGCACCGGCTATGTGGACGACCTGCGTAAGGTGATCGCGAAGTTTATGGGGCGCGACGCGACCGGCCTGAACACGACCAACCAAATTCTGACCATCGCGCGCGACCGTTCGGGGGAGTGGGTTGCCATCGACGGCGGTGCGCTGCGCGTCAAAACCTTCCAGAAAGGCACCATTCATCTTGAAATTCATCCGGACATGGCCTGGCGTCTGAATGAGATTCTGGCCTTCCTGCATCCGGCGGCCATCCCGGCGGAGCACCGCCAGAAACCGCGCACGAAGCAGAAAAACTATGAGCTGCAAACTAATCTGCTGCCGTTTTCCGTTCTGAGCGTGCTCAGCGACCTGGAGACAGAGCGCACAGAGCCACTGCAGCGTAACCGCTGGGAAGAGCCACGCCCACCAGTCACAACGAATCCATTTAACCGCCGCGTTAAGGGCTATTCGGACGAAAACAAGGCAGCACGCGCGGAAGCCGAAAAAGTGCTGATGAGCCTGGGCGGCGTAAAAAAGAATATCAACGCCTTTACCTGGTTTGAATTCGATTACGACCCGACCACGGCACTTGAAGATATTCAGCTTTCCGGCGCGCTGCCGGAACAGAAATCGCACCAGTTTTACCCGACCACGGGCGAACTCGCCGCGCAGCTGCTTGACGAGGCGGACATCCGCGAGGGTGAAACCTGCCTGGAGCCGAGCGCGGGCATGGGCGGACTGGCCGACCTGATGCCGCAGGCGCATACAACCTGCGTGGAAATTTCGCCGCTGCACTGCCGCGTACTGGAGGCCAAAGGCCACAACGTGATCGAAGCCGATTTTCTGGCGTGGGCATCGGTGACCGATCAGCGGTTCGATGTTGTCGTGATGAATCCGCCATTCAGCGAAGGCCGCGCCGTGGCGCACCTGAACGCGGCGGCGGCGCTGGTGAAGGACGGCGGACGCCTGGCGGCCATCCTGCCCGCAGGCAGCGACCGCAAAGATCTTCTGCCGGGCTGGGACTGCAGCTGGTCCGCGCCGATGGAGGGTATGTTTGCGGGAACCGGGGCTTGTGTGGTGCGCCTCATGGCGTACAAGCCGGAATAAACCCGGCCCGGCTGGCAGGGGCGACCCTGCCGGACACCGCACCGGCCCGCTAAACGGGCCGGAAAACTGAACCCCGAGACAGAGCAGAACATCATGACCCAGGAAGAAAAATTCACGCTTAACACCCTGCAGACCTTCACCGGCTGCGATTTTGAAGCCTACCGCAACCGGGGCGAAGCCTTTCGCCAGCGCCTGAGCGGTGCCGTGCTGAACGCGCTGCAGCTGACGGACAGCTGGCGCACAGACTGCGAGATGCGCGGCGAGTGGGGCGGAGCCTATCCCGTACACCTGCGGCTGACCCGCGCCGATGCGCCCGGGCTTGCCGTTGAGCTGGCCAGCCCGTCACCCGATTCGCCGCTGTGGTGCGCAGTGCTGACTGATGCCCGCACCCGGTCGCGCATCTCGCTGAGCGTCAGCTATCACTTTGAACCTGCAACGCTTCGCAGCACGCTTGAAAAAATCGCAGAGTACACGCGGGCGGGCTTCACCGGTGCCGGTGAGCTGGTCGCCGCGCTTCGGATGGGAGGGCACGCCGCATGATCCCGAACTCACTCTCTCTGGTCACCCTGCTGCCGGAACGTCAGGCCGCCCTGCAGGCCATCGCAGCGGTTGAGCACGCGCAGCAGCGTGGGACGCGGCTGGCCCGCTATCCCTACGCCGCCGCGTTTATGAAGCAGCTGAGCGGCAGCGGCCGCGTCAGCGTCCAGGCACTGAACCGCATCCGGGGCATTTACCTGCGCCCGCGTGAAAAACGCGCGCCGCTACCGGAGTGGGAAGGGGCTCTGGATATTTTCCTCAGCACTGCGGGCGAAGTGTGCCCGCTGCCGCTGCCGGGCGAGCTGGCCACAACGCTGTTTCCGGAGGCCGTTTTCCGCCGGGCAGAACGTGCAAAACACGCTGCAGATAAGTCCGTCAGCCACGCGGCGCGGCGGGAATGGCAGGCGGCCGACTATCAGGAGCGCCAGCTGGAGAACCGCATCCGGCAGGCTGAAACCGAGCTGGCTTTCCGCACGCCGGACACGCTGCGCGGCTGGTTCGTCGCCTGGTGTGACAGCGTGCCGGAAAACGACCTGAAGAACATGATCGCCGCGTGGGCGCGGCGCTTTCCGTCACTGAACGGCCTGGAAACGCTGCAGCCGTACGCCGGAGATGTTGCCTGTGAAGTGGCTGGAGAAATTCACCTGCGATCGCTGCACATGGACAGCGAACAGAAGGACATGAACCGCTGGCTGGTACCAAACAAGCTGACGGCCCATGCTGAGACTTTACTCTTTGATGATAAGGATTGAACTATCCCCAACTTGAGGATAGAATGTCCTCAAGTTGGGGATAGGAACTAACCATGCACGCGCTATTTATTGAGCTTTCCACTTTCCAGAAATACAGGGCTGACTACCTGAACGATGATCAGTTCAGGCTATTTCAGAACATGCTGCTGGCCGACCCGGAAAAAGGTGATGTGATCCCGGATACTGGCGGCCTGCGAAAGGTCCGCTTCCGGGATGAGCGACGAAACAAAGGCAGCCGGGGCGGGATCAGGGTTATCTATTACTGGACCAATGAAAAAGGCCAGTTCATCCTGTTCACCATCTACGATAAAGATCAGCGTGACGATCTGACGAAACAGCAGCGCGACGCCCTGGCGGAGGCGCTGAACGTAATTAAAAAGGGGCTGAGACATGACTGAACGCGACATTTTCAGTGAGCTGATGACGGGTATGCAGGAGCTGAAAGATCACCAGGACGGAAAAATCACGCTCAAAACTTACAAGGTCAGCAAGCGCGCGCCCGTCACCATCGCGCCGCAGGAGCTGCGCGACGTGCGCGAAAAACTTAACCTGTCACAGGCGGTCTTCGCACACTATCTTCACACGGGCGAGTCCACCTATCAGAACTGGGAGCAGGGCAGAGCTAAGCCGAATGCTCAGGCCGTCCTGCTGATCCGCATGGTTCAGCAGAATCCGGAGACGTTGCGGACACTCGCGCAGCTGTAAGGCGGATCCATACGACATCCACAACACTCGCATAACTTAATATCAGCGCTGCCTGACTGCTCGGCGCATGAGGAAACGATAATGAGTTTTTTAATGCTGGGTTCCCTGCTGAGCCTGGGTTATGCGCTGGCCTTCCAGTTCTTTGTGCCGGGCGAGATAAGCAGCCTGACATACTGGTGCGGCTACGCGATGTGTTTCGTGCTGGCGCGCCTGCTGGCCTCGAAACACCCGCAGCCTGCAGGTGACTTAATAGTGATTAAACTCCTTGCACTGGCTGTACCGGCAGGCGGCGTGTTTCTGTGCGTGTGGGGCGGAATGAACTTGCTGGCTGACCCGGCGGCGGGCGGGCAGGAAGGCGCTGACATGCTGTACTCTGCCCACGGGCGGCTACTGCCGCTTTTGTCCATGATTATGGGTGCGGTCATCGTTGCGGTTGCGCTGTACCGCATCAGGTCGCGTGCGCAGGGATAAACTCCGCGACTCTGCAGGTAAAAACCCGGTGCTGACGCACCGGCTATTTTCCTTCGCGGACGCTTCCTCATGTGATACAGACATCCCTCTGTCTTGCTCTCTTTGCTCCTGCAGTTGTGCTTAAGCCATTTCCCTCCTGAAAGAATACACACCCGCAGGTCACGGGCCATGGCCCCCTTCGGCTCCCCGGCAAGCCGGGTCGTCGAGCCCTACTGCGCTAACCGGCAAAGCCGGTAAGCTCCGCCGGAACGCGAAAGGCCGCGCTCCGTGCCTGACGGCTAGGGTCTGATGGCTGAGGTCAACGGCTGCTGCCGGCTTCGCCGTCGCTTTCACCGTCCCGGCAAACCCCGCCGGGACTTCAGGGCCAGCCCGCGGGGCGGTCTGCAACGTCCCTTCTGACGCTTCCCTGCGTTCCGGCCAGCCCTTGCGCGGAGGGCTGGTCGTAGCACCGCCGGTTCAGGCAGAAAGGGGTTAAATGCACTCCGGCAAAAACTTTTTGCGAAAGGGCCACAAAAACTTTTTGCCTCCGCCCCTTTATGCCTTCACTTCGACGTTGCTCCTTTGCCCTTTGCCGCGAAAGGCCAGACCGGAAAGAAGAAACCCGCGTCAGAGAAGGGCTTTTCAGGCACCGCGCGGCGGTCAGCCGGATCATTAATTTCAGACAGGAGCACATCATGATTTCAACCCAGACGGGCACCACCACCGAACTGCGCTGCGTAGCGGCGCTGGGCAACGGCACTTTTACGCGCGACCAGGCGATGAACGTAACAGCCGCTTTCAGCAACGTCTTCATTGAGGACGATCAGGGCACTCACTTCCGCCTGGTCGTACGCGAGCCGTCGGGCTGCCTTATCTGGCGAGCGTTTAACTTTGAAGCAGAAGCTGGCCGCGGGCTTCGTACTGACATCAACCGCAGCGGTGTGCGTAAGACGCTGCATGACCGTCTGGAATCACTGACCGGACTGAACGATAAGACGCTGGCGCTCAGCGTGCGCCGTGAGTTTTTCTGGTTTGAATTGCATGACTTGGCAAAGGCCGTGAGGGTTCAGGCGATGAATGTGCCTGAGTCTACCCTGCCTGCTGACGTTCTGGAGGTCTGGACAAAAGCCGGTCATCTGGCACTGAACCATTTCGGAGAGCAAGGCGAGAAAGCGTGGATGAACGCCAGCCAGTGGCTGGCCGAAGAACTGAAGAAGGATAGCGCGGCAGAAACAGCCGCCGTTCAGGCGTAAAAAAAGCAGGGTAGCCCCTGCTTCATTCACGGCGGCCAGTCCCACCTGGCTGCCTCATCAAAGACCAGACTCTCTGGAGAGCAATATGATTTTTGACCCGCAAATCCTCGCACAGGCAACGGCATTTGTAAAAGCTTTCAACAGCGGACGTGGTGTGCGCGTACCGAAAATGACCTTTAACCAGTGGCCACACTTCATGCGCGCCGTACGTCAGCAGCTGGAGGTACAGGCATGAGCATCGCAACGCCCCTGAATTTACCTTTCGCGCTGGCACCCGTGACGCAGAACGACATCATCCGCGTGCTGGGCGAATATGCCTTTATCCGCCTGGATAACGGCGACGAAGCGTTTTATCACCACGGCAACTGGATCACCGGCGCAGACGCGAGCTGCGGTGAGCCTTCCGTATTAGGGCTGGCGCAGAGCATGGCGCGCGCGGGGTGTAAGTCCCTGCGCTCCGTCGAACTGCCTGTCCCGGATGATAAGGAGTGGAGCTGGGACGATGTGGTGACGCAGCTGGTGCGCGCGTCATTTACGCGTCAGGTGCGCGGCGAACTGATCGTAACGGTAAGCGACAATAACCGACATGGTCGCGGCGTGCACGTGTGCTCCGATCCGCTGCTGAGCGGAATGAACAATAACCTCTGGTTTCCTTTGAACGCGGCAGAAGACTGGCACGCAGGCATCGAGCGTGTGCTGACCATGAACGGCGTAGCGGAAAACGTGGTGCGGCTGGAGCCACTGCGAGACAGTCCCGAATACACCGATTTTAAGGTGATTTATAACCGGAAAATTTGCGCCTGATGCGCAGAGGGGCCGGAGAAAATCCGGCCTCATGACGTTGTTTTTCTGTCCCGTTCTGAGCGTCACAGCATTAAAGAGGTCTTCACAATGAAATCCGAATCTATCAACTCACTGACCGCTTCACCGTCAGAAGAAACGTTCAGCATCCTTGATTTACAGGCGCTGTCACAGCGGGCAGAAGCTTCTGAAGAGGGGAACGATAACGCCCGCCGCATCAGCCTGGCGGCATCCGCACTATTGGACTTCGCGGACCAGACGGGGATCGGAGACAGCACCGAACCGGCAGAGACCGCCGTCACCGACCTTCTGACAGACCTTATGCACCTGTGCGCACACTGCTGGCCGGATGATGGTGAAATCTCCTTTGAAAGCGCGCTGAATACCGCCCGTATGCACTTCGCAGCGGAATCCGATGAACATGCTAAGTGGGACTAAATAAAATGAATTTGACCATCACAGATATTTCGGAAGGCATGAACAGTTCTCACGAAGGATATGCGGATCTGGTTGCTGAGTCTGTTTCCTTCAGCCTCGGCCGCCCGCTAACAAATGAGGAATACACGCAAATCTATAGCATCACCGAACGCGCCATCTCTGATGCGGTTCAGCAGCTCGAAAACAGCGAAACTGAGGAAGATAAACCTCTCACGCAGGAGCAGTTCAATGACCTTGCTGACTACATTTGTCACTGGGGTGTATTCACCGGACCGGGGGGCATTCAGGGGCATGAGTTTCAGGAACTGACCGTCATTGATGAGCCTACCGACGAACCGGAAGGGCGTAAAATTTACGTCGGTGTTCGTTACCCGTTAGCGGTATATGACTTTGACACCGGATTTACGGTTCTTCGCTGCTAACGGGAAAAACAACGTTACCGTGAGTGGGAGAAAAACCAAGCCTGCTCACGAATTAGAACCGAAATGAACTTCACACAATATCGGGGACCGTCATTCATACGGTATGCACAAATGACTTCATTAAATGATATTCAATGCCAGCCAAATGAACCGGAAATCTGTCGCTGCGCGGTTATCAGTAATGCACACATGACGCAGGCTGATTCTGAAATTCTGGATTCACTGTCGCCCTGGCTGAGCGGTGAAGAGGGGGTCTGTCACTGGATACATCCCACGCGGTACGGATTTCTGCTCCGCCTGTCAGCGAGTTCTGACGCGATTAAGGAACTCAGGAGGGCGGGGCTGTCTGATGACTTCTGTCACGTTGTCACCTTTCTGTCTGAAAAGTGCCAGGCTTCGATGATTCACTTCGACGCTGATGCTGACCTTCTTGAAGGATTCAGCGTACATAACTGGTAAAAAATAATTCCGGCAGGCACTCATTAAACCTGCCGGAATTCTTCATGATGCAGGCTGATTGTCCTGCGGCGTGGTTTTCTGCTGTACTGCCTCCGCCTTACGCGGAGTCCGTTTTTTCTTTCCACTTCCCTCGTTCACCACAGCGGAAATCGCCTTCTCACTGAAACGGAATTCCATGGCATCCAGCGCCGACTTAATATCCGTAACCGTGTAACCTTTCTCTTTCGCCAGCACCAGAATGGTGTCCTTCAGATTTTCCAGCGCCGCTTCTCTGGTGATGCGCTGAGGCGTCAAATCCGGGAGATTTTCCAGCTTCCTGCGCGCCTCATCCAGCTGCTCCTGCGTGAAAACATTACGTACCGCCATCTTATTTCTTCCTTCAGAATGGTAAAAACACGATTTTGCTGGATTTGCACCACTATTTCCACCCCCATCACCTCCCATGACGCTGGTTTACTTCTAAGCAGCTAAGTGGCAAAATACAAATAGTTGATTAAAAGATGGGACAGGAAATGTTTTGTCATTACCGCCTGCACGCAGACGGTAACGCCAAAACGACCTGCTCAGGGCTCCGCCCCGAGACCCGGGTAATGTGCCAAGGTTGAGTTATGTCGAAAAGTGAAAAGCGTCAGAAGAACACATTGATCCAGCTTCGCTGTACGGAAGCTGAGGCTGATGCCATTAAAAAGAAGGCCATCGCCGCAGGCCTGACGACCTCTGAATACCTGCGCCGTACGGCATTGAATCGCCGCATTACCGTGCGTACCGATATTCGCATGATGAATGAGCTGCTGCGTCTGGGTGGCCTGCAGAAACACCTTTACACCCAGATGCAGGCGAACATGACCACCGAACTCAGCCACCAGTTTTCTGAGGTGCTGGCCAGCATCAAGCACGCCATTAACGCGCTGGACATGACGCCGGTTCCCGTTGAGGACATGAAAAACTAATGAATGTGATCATCCCGCCGAAGCGTCGCGATAAGAAGACCAGCTTTAAAAAGCTGGTCAGCTACGTGAGCACGCGCGAGGAAAAGAAACCGGGTGAAGCCGTGACGCACGAAGCGGCCCATACCTCGGGAACTGAGTATGTCGCCACGCCGGGATTTGGTCAGCTGGTTGATTACGTCGGCCGTAAGCGCGCAACACCTGTTACCGAGATCGTCAGCATTTCACCCGAGGGCATTCAGCGCGTGCTCTCCGGTGAAGTGCTGTGTGAAACCAACTGCTTCTCACTGGATACCGCTGCGTCAGAAATGAACCTGACGGCCTCGCAGAACCGCCACTGCAAAGACGCGGTTTATCACTTTATCCTGTCCTGGCAGAGCGACGAAGATCCGTCACCCGATGCGGTATTCCGCTCAGTGCGTTACAGCCTCAAGCAGCTGGGTATGGAAGAACATCAGTACGTGGCCGCCATTCACCGCGACACGGACAATATCCACTGTCACGTATCAGCTAACCGCGTTCACCCGGCCACGTTCCGCGCGCAAAACATGTGGAACGACGCCGACGAACTGCAGAAGTGCTGCCGCGTGCTGGAGCGCGAGCTCGGCTTTAAAGTTGATAACGGCAGCTGGCATATGGATGCGTATGGTGATCTTCACCGTACCCGTCGCGATATGCCCTCTGCTCCACGCGGTGCGGCTAAGCGTGAAATCTTCTCAGATAAAGAAAGCCTGCATGGCTATGCTGTACGCGAAACCCGTCAGATTCTTTCTGACGTGATTGCTCAGGACAAAATGAGCTGGGACCGCCTTCATAATATTCTCTATACCCGCGGGCTGGGATTACGCGAGCAGAACGGTGGCCTTGCCGTATACGATCTGATGAACCCGGAAGGCGTCAGCGTGAAAGCTTCAGACGTTCATCCGGACATCAGCCTGACCTCAATGGTCAGTCAGCACGGCAAGTATCAACCAGCCCCGCCCGTTTATAATCCTGACCGTCCTGAAGACGGCATGCTGGACATGCAGAACTGTTACCTGCCTCAGTTGCACGTGCGTGATCAGGAAGCTCGTCGTGAACGTCGCGAAGCCCGAGCGATAGCGCGAGACATTCTGCGTGCGCGCTATGAGGCTTATCGTAACGGCTGGGAAAAACCTGACCTGCGAGCAGGTGAGCGGTTCCGTCAGATTGCCTCCCACTGCGTGGTGGCCAAAGCCCACGTCCGTGAAAGCGTGAGGGATCCGCTGATGCGCAAACTGATGTACCGCGTTGCCGAGTTTGAAAAGATGAAGGCCATGGCCGAACTGCGCCTGCAGCTGCGACAAGAACGCCAGACTCTGAAAGAGACCGGAGAAAACCGGCCGCTGAGCTGGAAGTCATGGGTTGAACGTGAAGCGGTGAAAGGCGATGCGGCCGCACTAAGTCAGATGCGTGGCTGGGCTTATCGTGAGAAACGCGCTGCCCGTCAACAGAAAACTGCGTGGCCGGAACCTAATGCCGTTATTCATTATGGCCCGGGTGATGATGTGCCAACGTTTAAATCGAGCGAACATGAGACGCGACTCCTGCGTGATGGAACGGTCAGCTATCTTCGCGACGGTAAACCAGCCGTCACAGACTTTGGTGACAGAGTCGAAGTCTACCCTGCACCTGACAGCAAGTCGGATCGTTTCAATAATGACCTTGCGGCTGAGCTGACTGCCTGGCGCAGTGGAGATAACACGGTTCTGAGCGGCGAACAAAAGGCCATTAACCGCGTACTGTACTCGGGCGTGGTGAGAAACCTTACTAAAGATAACGGGCGTGTATTTAAGGTGAGCGATCCTAAGCTGATGGCCAGCGTACATGCGACTGAAGAAAGCCTGCGCAATCGTGATGTTCAGCCGGAGCTGAAACAGGCCGAACCTCAACACCGGGACGATGAAAATGTGCGTCCTGTATACAGAGATTTACCACGACCATAGGGAGATTAACAGAAGAGACATAAGCCAAACGGAAGTACTTAGTCGCTGATTGCACAGGGTTGAAGGCCTGTACAACCAGCTAACCATAACAACCTTACAGGGAGGCTGCCATGGCTGCCGAGGATCCTATTGTATATGCACAATTGTGCAAGCTATTTCCTGCGCTCACACCCAAGCAGGCACTAAATCTTTGTTATTATTCATTGGGCTCTAACTATGAGGGGGTATCCAGCCTTACTGATTCCACCCCGGCTGCATCAAAAAAATCTCTTGAGTCAATTCAAAAGTATTTTGATGTAAGGTCCCTCACAGATCTCAAAAGTGAATTCTGGGCCAGGTTCTTTACTCATCAGATTAATAAGAAATACAGCTGGACTGATGCTCATTCTTTAAAAGTATTGGGGGCTGATAATGTTTCTTCATTGCTTCCCCTTTTTCCCGAACTGACACGTGACCTTCTCATTAACACTATCTTCCATTACTTCGGCTATTCAATGAATGATATTGCTTTATCAAGGGGCATTAGCGCTACGCATGCTGAAATTTCAGTGCATGAAGCGATGTCTGCTTTAGGCGCAGGATCTGATCAGCTACTCAGGACGGTAATATCAAGTCGTTTTATGGGCGATTTGTGTTAGTTAAACTTTCATAACGTTAGGTGATTTTTTTTAAAAAAATGCAGAAATAATATTTCTGCATTTGTTTTTTTATCCAAATGAAAAATAAGGGTTTTTTATACTTTCTAACATTAAATTAATACTGTTTATCCATCCAGTAACTTTTTAGGTAGTTTTCAAATTAGGACCAATCCTATTTAATGGCGACCACTTACTTAAAGCTTACAAAACACATACACGGAGTTGACATGGCAGCCCCTAAAAACCATAAAGGCATCGCAATCATGCTGTACATGTCTACGGAACTGAACGAAAAGCTATCCGCTTCAGCTAAGAAGTCCGGCCGCTCGAAAGTCACAGAAGCGATGTTCCGTTTAGAAGACCATCTTAATTTGTTTGAATCGATCGCCACACCAGGGCAACGTTTTGCTGCCGGAACTGGCAGCAAAGACTAATAAATTATCTGAGCCGGCTCATTAATTGCCGGCACTCATCTCTGATGAATTATGCGCATCCGCGCAGGGCTTCTTTTTGCCCGAAAACCGCCTCCGCTCTTTAACAATGTGCCCGAAACCCTGATCTCAAGGTCCTCTCTTGCCGGCATGCAGTTTTGGTGCGCGGAAGACGTCCGGAGGCTATGTCATGGCCAGAATCACATCAGGGGAACCCAAAGCAATACGGGGCAGGTTATAAGCGACTGAGGCATGCATTTCAGGTCGCTTATTTCGCTGACGGGCACAACTCAAAGTCGGAATGTCGGGTAGTACGTCCATATCCCAACGAATCAGTTCGATACACCTTTTCTGGATTCACCTGCGGGATTCGCGGTGCCGGTTTCCGGAAATTCAGTTTCCGGAGTGTATTAGCGTTGCGCACACGCGCAGCAGCGAACGGGTTGTTAACCAGTTTCATATTATTCTCCCTGCGAATCAGTTCGACGTAGCCACTGCAGGCCCCGGGGCGATCCGTCGGGCCCCCTGCAACTGGTGATGATTAGCTCTTCAGGGAACTGAAGGCGCGAACGGGTTTCCCTGCCGTAATACGCCACATACGCAAAGATGACGCAGAGCAGTCTGTGCGGGCTCACTCCTTCGGGAGTGGGTCAGCCCGGTGCGGTTCTGGCCGAGCTGATATTACATAACAGGCATCTGTGAGATGCGGGACGTATTCAGAGGACAATCAGGGGATAACATGAACCTTACAAAACGAAAACGGGAAGCGCTGCGTGAGCAGTTCAGAGGGCGCTGCGCCTTCTGCGGCAGCAAGCTGCCTGCCCGCGAGTGGCATGCAGAATTTATTGGCGAGGAATATATCCAGGGGGGCATTGCGCCAGTGTGTAAGGAATGCCGCACCGCCAAGGGCAATGCCTCGCCGGAAGCCTTTCGCGCGCTGCTCGCCGAGCAGGTGGAGCGGGCCCGTCGCCACAGCGCTAATTTCCGCACAGCGGAACGGTTCGGGCTCTGCCGCGTCAAAGCCGAACCCGTTGTGTTCTGGTTTGAGAACTGCGCGTCATCTCCTGCCGTTTCATCCGCTCCGACTCTAATCACATCACAGAACACCGCATCCGCCGCCTGACGGGGGATGTTATCGTTAAATCTTACCCAGGATAATTTTTATGTACCGTTCATTCATGCGCGGAGCGGCGCTTTGCCTTGCACTTATATGCCCGCTGCTGGTTAGCTCCTGTTCTTCGCCAGTAAGCAACGGGATGCCTGATGGACTGACATCGCTGAACTGCCCGGAGTGCGTGCACTTTGACGTCACTATCGGCTTCTATAAACCCGCGCACACGGGGGCACTGGCGGAGGCGCTCCAGCAGTTGCCTGGTTTAACTTCAGAGGCCAGGGAAGGGGCTGCGGAGAGTCGCATCATCTCACCGCTTAACAGTGGCGCCATCCCTGCATTTTTCCGTAAGCATGGCACGTTCGATTTGATCTCCCGCGCCGAAGCTATGACTACGACGGGAGAGCATCTGCCCGTGAGTCTGCGCGACCCGTCAGGTGATTTTGATGCGGTCTTCACACCGCGCGCTTCATCAGGCAACACTTCGGGGCTGGTCAGCTATGATGTTCGTGCAGAGCCTGCATCAGGACCGTATGAACCCGCAGTTAAGGCGCATAACACGGGGCGCGTTGTACTTAACAGCGGTGCGTCCCTGCTGATTATTCAGAAGGCTAATCACGGGTATGTCGTCTGGCTGGTGCGAGCGGATTATCCCCGCTGACGAGGTTCTGGTTTGAGCACTGCGAGTCATCTCCTGCCGTTTCATCCGCTCCGACTCTGATCACATCGCAGAACACCGCATCCGCCGCCTGACGGCGGGTTTTATTCTCCCTACCTAGCATGGATACCCATTATGAACCGTTCCTTTCTGTGGCGTGCGGCGATTGCGTTTGCCCTGATAACGGGCGCGACCGGCTCAGCCCTGTCTTCTGATGCCGCCGGCGACATCGGAGCAACTTATGACCAGATTCTTGACCGTTTTGAAATCACTGCGCTGATATTTAAACCGGCACAGCCTGGCACCATGAGCGCCGTTATCAGCGATATGCACTTAACCCCCCAAGGGGATGATGCAGGCGGGAACGGCCAGTATGTTCTGGATGCCGCTGACAGAGCTGAAATCATGAGCGTCCTGCACAAATACGGTAAGGTTGAACGACAGCTGCACAGCCGGGGGCCGCTGGGTGACGACGGCAGGGCTGGCGCGTTTTCCAGGTGGCCTGAAAGGCAGTTCAGCGCCAGTCTGAAAACACGCTATATCCCTTCGGTTAAACAAAAGCCGCCTGCTTTCATCATGGATTACTCGCTTAAAGCCAGCCTTGAGCATCCATTGCCGGGAGAGGTCGAGACTGGTGACAGCGCCCGGCTTCGTTATACCAGCACGGGGAGCATGCTGCTGCCTGATAAAGGCGCTCTTATGAGCATCAGAGAGACGAGTAGTGGATTCCTCATCTGGATTCTCAGCGCCTACTGACCCGGAGCCCGGAAATACGCCGGGCTGAACCTGAAGACTTCTCTTCATAACGCAAAGCGCACTCACCCTTACAGGTCAGTGCGCTTTGCGTTGTGGCGGACCTGCGGCCAGCGCACGCGGTCAGACTGACATCGTTTAATAACTCATTATTGCGATGCTACAAGTCTAAGTCATGCCGCTCTGGCGTCTGTCAGTCTGGCCAGAGCACCGGGAGGCACCCGGCGCCATAACGCCCCTTCTGACTGGCAGGCTGCCGCCTGCCTTCCCGCACGGTTTTTGCTGGTCCGGCTCCGGCCGCCGCAGAGACGGTGCAGCCCTGAGTTATCCGGAGTTCTCTCTATGTCATTTACCGAACGGGCAGGGCTGATACCGGTCCTGCTGCTGACCGGCTGCGCGCAGCAGACGGTTTACACCGGGCCGCCCTCCGGGAGCGTGGTCGACAGCATGCTCTCGCGCAGCGCGGCCGACATCAGCGCCATGCAGTACCGGGTGCACCAGACCGGGCCCACAGCGCAGCGTCCGGTCCCGCCCGCCGCGAAACCTGTCAGACCTCTGACGCCGGGCATCACCGGTGCTTCCGCGCTGACGGCTAAGTCCGCGTCTTCACCTCCGGCCTCCGCGGCGGGCACCGGACCGGCCGACGGCTTTATCCGGCAGGACGGCGCGGCCCCCACGATGCGCGCGGCCCTGCGCAAAATCGTGCCGCCCGGACATACCGTGACATTCGATAAGGCGGTCTCTGCTGACGCGCCAGAGCTGTGGCGCTGGACGGGTAACGATCGCTGGCAGTACGTCGCCGACAAGATGCTGGCGCCGCACGGGCTGAAGATCACCCTGAACGACAAGACCCGGACGGTGACCGTTGAACCGGCGCAGCAGGCGCAGAACGCGCCAGCGTCTGGTAAGAACGTGTCGCCACCGGTGCCGCCCGCTGCGCCCGCGAAGGCTACAGCAGCCGACACGGTGAAAGTACCATCGCCGGCTACCGGCCGTAATCCGTTCCACGGTGATAAAGGTGCTGCCCCAGTCTCAGCCCCACCGGCATCCCGCATCCCCGCCGCGCCGGCTATCGCGCCTGCCGCCGTTCAGCTGCGGCACTGGCGCATCGAGACGGGCAGCACCGTGAAGGACTGGCTCTACACCCAGGGTGTCGCGGAGACCTGTGCCGTACCGGGCATCAAAACCTGGACCATCGCCTGGCTCACGCCGACCAACTACCGGGTGGATGCACCGTTGAACTTTGACGGCAGCTTCCGCGAGATGCTTAACCGGCTCTTTACCCTCTACGGCACGGCGAAGGTTCCGCTTTACGCCGGGGTGCGTGCCGCGCAGTGCGTGGTGACCGTGGACGATAAGGAGGTGCAGTAATGTTCATGTACTGGCTGCTGGCGCTGTTTTTGGGGGCGCTTCTGGTAGGGCTCACGCCTGACCAGCGCGCCGTTCAGCAGGCGGGGCAGTTGCAGGACCAGACGCTGAGCCTGCAGGCCGCGCAGATGGTGCGCTACATGAACCGCATCAACGACTGGCGGTACAGCAACCCCGCGGCGGACAACGTCAGCGTGACTGACGTGCAGCTGCCCGGCTGGAAAAACGTCGCCGGCCTGAACAACCTCATATCCGGTGGCCGGACGTTTGTCTGGCGCACCAGTCAGCCCGGACTGATGTCCGCGCTGCTCACGCAGACACACCGCTCAGCGCTGGCCGGGCGGGTGGCCTCCCGGCGCCTGCTCGACGGCACCGGTGCCGACATGCAGATCACCGTCCCCGCCGCTATTCCCGACGGCAGCGTGGTGTGGGTCAACTGATTCTCTTTTCCTGACAGGATACCGTAATGAAAATACCTCACCGGCTGACCGCGGCGGCAATGCTCTGCCTGCTGGCCAGCAGCTGCAGCACGCTGGACCGTGTCGGCGCCACGGAAAAACGAGCGGCCGCTGCCGAAGCGCAGGCCGCCGAACACAAACGCGCGCTCGACAGCGGCCAGGTCGTGCGCGACCTGACCTCGCAGTGGATCAACCCCGTGCCGATTAACGGCGTGGCCGGGCAGCGCCCGGCGCTGCCTCCCTGCACGGTCAAAATTAACCGCCCCGGCACCGTCACGCTGGCGTACGTCAGCGCCTTCATTACCGACCAGTGCCGCATCCCGGTGGTGGTGACGCCGGACGCGCAGGCCGCGATGGCCGGCGGCGGTGATGCCGGCGGCCGGACCGAGAAGATGCCGGGTACGCTGCCGCCGCCCGATGCCAGCGGGATGGTGCCGCTTGCCGCCATGGGGCAGACAACAGGCCGGCCGGTCGCCGTGCCGCAGGGCGAGGGCGGCCTGCGGGGCGTCAGCTGGAACGGCTCGCTTAGCGGCCTGCTGGACAACGTAACCACGCGCCTCGGCCTGTCGTGGCGCTACGAGTACGGGCACATCGCCATTTTCTGGCTCGATACCCGCAACTTCGCCATTAACTTCATGGACAGCGACGCGAGCTTCGTGTCGAAAACGGTGAGCGGCACCACGACCACCACCGGGACCAGCGGCGGCAGCGGCGGGGGCAGCACCGGCGACAACAGCACCACTCAGACCACCACGGCGACCATCAAGTCCAACATCTTCAAGGACGTAGAAAATACGGTGAAGTCGATGCTGACGCCGGGCTCCGGGCGCCTGAATCTCTCCGCCGGCGTGCTGACGGTGACCGACACGCCGCGCGTGCTGGACGCCATCGGGCGCTACATTGACGATCGTAACCGCGAGCTGAACCGTCAGGTAATGATTTCGGTGAAGGTTTTCAGCGTGGAGAACCGGCACCAGAACCAGCTGGGCATCGACTGGAACGCGGTGCTGAACACCGGCAGCGTGGGCCTGTCCCTGACCAGCCCGTTTACGGGCGCGGCCTCCGACGCGCTGAGCGGCGGCGTGGCCATTCTGGACGGCAAGGGGGAGGGTACGCAGACGTTTCTGAAGGCGCTGGACGAGCAGGCGAAGCTCAGCGTGGTGACATCCGCCTCGGCGCTGACCACCAACCTGTCCGCTGTGCCCGTTCAGAACGCCATCCAGCAGGACTATGTGCCGAACATCAGCACCAGTCAGACGGCGAACGTCGGGACCAGCACCTCCATCACCACGGCGACCATCACCACCGGCTTTAACATGACGGCGCTGCCGCTGCTGTTCCCTGACTCACCGAAGATGCAGCTGGAGTTCTCCATCAGCATGTCGGATGACCCGACGTTCAAGGACTTCACCTCCGGCGGGCAGAATGCCCAGCTGGCGAAGACCACCCCGAAAACCATCGTCCAGCGCGTGATCATGCAGTCCGGCCAGACGCTGGTGCTGAGCGGTTACGAGCAGCTGAGCGACTCGGCCAACCGTCAGGGCACAGGCAGCTACAACTTCTTTGGCCTGGGCGGCGGCGCGCGCGGTGACGACAGCCGCCGCATGTTTATCATCCTCGTGACGCCCGTGGTGCTGGGTTAAGGAGCTCTTATGACGTCAGAACTGACGCCGGCGCCGGCGGTGAGCGTGGTGCCCGCAGGCAAAACCCCGCTGGTCGCCGGGCTGCACTGGCAGTGGGTGGCCGCGCGCGGCCGCCGGCGCATGCGCATTGAGGCCCGCGACCAGCTGGCGAGCCACTGGCTGGCGCTGCCGGCGGGCACGGGCGACGATCCGGCCACCTGGCTGGGCTGCCTCACCGACGAGGCGGACATGCTGCCGAAGGGAAAACGGCCCGCGTCGCTGGCAGCGGCGGTGCTCGGCAACGTGCCCGCGGACTGCTGGGGCGTGTTTCTGCTTCCCGGCGGAAAGTACTGGTTTATGGCGGTCACCGGCGGCCATCCCTCTCCCTACGGCGACATGGTGGGGGACGCGCCCACGGTGCTGCGCGCGTCCGAACGGTTCCGCACCACGGCGCCGGCGCCGTCATCGGGCTGGACGGTGTTCGATCCGGACAGCCTGCTGGAAGTGCCTGACGCCCGCCGCGACCCGCTTGCGGACCTGATACCGGCCGCCGTGCCGGCGCGTGCGAAGCTGCACAAAACCGACAGCCGCACGGCCTCCCGCCTACTGCTGCTGGGCGCGGTGTGCGCCGCCGCGCTCTGGTATGGCAACAACTGGCTGGAGGCCAGGAAAAAGGCCGAACACGATGCCTGGGTGCAGGCCGAGCTCGTCCGGGCTAAAGCCGCCGCGGCGACTAAACCGGGCAGCCTCGCCCGGCCGTGGGGCGGCCAGCCTGACTTTTCGGGGATGCTCAGCGCGTGCGTGAAACAGTGGCGTCAGGCGCCGCTGTCAATCGCCGGCTGGGTATTCCGCCAGGCGATGTGCGAGTCCACCGGGCAGCTCACGCTGCACTATGCCCTGCCGGACGGCGGCACGGTCGGCGACTTTGCCGCCCGGCTGCCGGCGCTCTACGGCCCGGGTACGCCGGTCACGTTCAACATGCCCGGCCCCTCGGACGACGCGTCCTTTAAGGAAGCGGTGCATTTTGCCCCTGCGCCGGCGGAAACGCTGCTGCCAGGCGACGAGCAGCTGCGCCGCATGACCAGCTACGCGCAGCGCCTGCGGGCAAACCTGCGCTTCAGCGAGCCCATCTTGCTGACACAGACGGTCGGGCAGGACCATATCCCGCTGCCGTGGAAGCGTTACAGCTTCACCTTTATCACCGATATCCCGCCGGACCGGCTGTTTGACGCATCGCGCTTCCCGGGTAACGGGCTGCGGCTGAGTTCCGTGAAGGCCGAACTGCATAGCAGCCGGCTGACCTATACCCTGGAAGGAACACTCTATGCAGAGAAATAAGTGGCGTTACCTGCTGCTGCCCGCGCTGATCAGCGGCCAGATGGCCGTGGCCGCCCCGGCAGCACCGGATGGCCTCAGCCCGCAGGGCGTGGCCAGAAACGAAGCACCGTCGTCCGGCCTCGCGCCGGCCGCCACGGTTGTCGTCACCGACACCGGCGGGCGGGACAATAGCATGGGACGCCTGGAGGACATTCAGGCCAAAACCCTGCTGTATGAGGCGCAGCTGGCGCAGGCCAAGGCGTTTAACGAGCTGCAGAAAAATGGCTACGACGCGGTGCTGGGCGGCCCGTTCAACCCGCAGCCGGCGGCGCCGGTGAAAGACAATGCCGACGCGAAGCCGGCACAGGAAAGCAAGGCACCGCCGCTGATTGTGGAAATCTCCGGCGGCCAGCAGCTCTCCGCCACGCTGCGGCTTGACGGCGGCAACGAGGTGCGGGTGCAGGCGGGCAGCCGCATCCCGGGCACCGGGTGGACGGTCACGAAAATCACCTTCAGCGAGGTCACCGTCAGCAGCGCCGGCGGCGGCCTCGTGTCACTGGCCTTTGCGGGGTAGACGTCATGGAATTTACCGAAAGTACCGTGAACTGGCTGCATCTGGACAACAGCAACCCGGATCAGGGGCAGCTGTACGTGTCTACCGAACACTGCGCGGATCCGGCCGTTCAGTCCGACATAGCCCGAGCACTGCGTGAGTTTCCGCGTCTGAACGTGCAGCGCGTACATCTGGGCGAGCTGCGCCGCCATCAGCTGCAGCGCGCCGGGGTGACCGGCACCGCCGGCAGCTGGTCGCCGGAGCAGAAAAAGGTCGTGGATTTTATGCGCCGCGCGGGCGAGGCCCATGCCTCGGACATTCATATCCTGATTGGCATGGAAAACCTGACCGCCGTGGTGTTCCGCATCCACGGCGACCTGGCGCTGCAGGCCGAACTGTCCATTGAAGAGGGCATGAGCCTCGCCGCGACCATCGTGATGTCGATGTGCGATGCGGCGCCGCAGCAGTTCAGTGAGACGGACGAACAGGACGGGCGCCTGCGCAACGAGTTCGTGAAGGCGCTGGGCCTGTACGCCGCGCGCTACTCGGCCGTGCCCACCGAGTCCGGCCTTTACGTGGTGCTGCGCGTGATTCTGGATGAGAGCGAGGATATTCCTTCACTCGACGCGCTGGGCTACCTGCCGGAGCAGCAGAAGCTTATCAACCGCATGCTGCGCCGACCGGAGGGGCTGATCATCACCGCCGGCCCGACCGGGTCGGGTAAAAGCACCACGCTGCGAACCTTTTGTAAAATGTACGTTGACCTCACCGGCGGCAAGCGCCGGCTGATAACGGTGGAGGACCCGGTCGAGGGTAAGGTGCCGGGCGCCGTGCAGACCACCATCATTGCCGATCGCAACGACCCCGAGTCCGTGACCCGCGCGTGGCAGCGGCGCCTTTCGGCTCTTAAGCGACTTGATTACAACGCCGCGGTGGTAGGCGAAATCCGCGATACCTGGTCGGCCAATGCCAGCATCAGCGAGGCCAAGAGCGGCACGCTCGTCGAGACGACCACGCACGCCAACGACGCGACGGGCATTATCGACCGCCTCACCGATACGCTGGGCATCGCGCCGGGCATGGTGATGGACCCGCAGGTGGTTATAGGGCTGATTGCCCAGCGCCTGGTGCAGATGCTCTGTCCGGCCTGCAAAAAGAGCTGGGCCGACGTCAGGGAAAACCTGTCCGAAGACGATCGCGAGCTGGTCGAAACCTACTGCGATACCGACACCGTTGCGTTTCGTCATTACGACGGCTGCAGCGCGCCGGGCTGCTGGCACGGCATCACGGGACGTAAGGTCATTGCCGAGGTCATCCGCCCTGACGCCCGCTTTATGCAGCTCTACCGTGTGCACGGCAAGCTTGCCGCACGCAGCTACTGGGTGCATCACATGAACGGCATCACACGCGGCGCGCACCTGCAGCGCTACATTGCGGCCGGTGAGGTTGACCCGCTGGATGCGGACAAAATGAGCCCACTGGACGAGGATGCCCTGAACCTGCTGCCGCCGGAAGCCGTCCAGGCGTTTCTCAGCGGAGGTGGCCATGAGTGACCTGCTTAACCGGCTGCGGGGCTGGCTGAAGGCCTCGCTTGCCACGGGCAGTACCCGCTCTGAGGGGCTGGGCCGCTGGATAGGGCAGAAGACCTTCAGCACCAGCGACCGCATGACGCTGTATGAAGACCTGGCGTTTCTGCTGGAGAACAAACAGAAAACCGAAGACGCCATCGCGGGCCTGCAGCGCACGCGCCGGCGTAAAAACGATCCGGTGCTGCTGTGCCTGAACGACGTGCACCACGCGCTCACGCGCGGGCGGGGCCTCGACGCGGGGCTTGCCGGCTGGGTGCCGGCGCAGGAGACCACCATCCTGCGCGCGGGGCGCGTAGCCAAAGACCTGAGGGGAGCCCTGCTGCGGGCCATTGAGGTCGTGAAGGGCGTTGGCGAGATGAAGTCTACCGCGCTGGTCAATCTGGCCTACCCGGCCATGTTACTGGGCGGGACGTTTTACATGATGCAGATGGTGAGCGAGCGCTTTCTGCCCCGCCTGGAGCAGCTGAGCCCCGCTGACAGCTGGACCGGCTGGATGTGGTGGCTCGGCGCCATTACGCACTTCTTCGTGGATAACCGCTATCTCCTCGGCGGAGCGCTGGGGGCCTTTACCGTCTGGGTCATCTGGTCACTGCCGCGCCTCACCGGCCCGGTCCGCGGCAGGGTGCTCGACCACATGTTTCCGTGGAGCCTGTACCGGGAGGTGCAGGGGGTGTCGTTTTTGCTGAACCTCAGCGCGCTGCTGCGCGCCCAGCTGCGCACGGAGGAGGCGCTAGACATGCTGAGCCGCAACGCCACGCCCTGGATGTATGAGCGCCTGACGGCTACACGTCGGCAGGTGTCCCGCGGCAAGCACCTCGGTCAGGCGCTGGCGGACAGCGGCTACGCGTTTCCCTCACGCGAGGCCATTGACCGTCTGATGCTCCTGACCGCCGGTCCGGGCGGCGAGGACAACATCGAAAACTTCGCCAGGATGTGGCTCAAAAAGGCCATCGGGCGCATCAAACGTGTCTGCCAGGTGTTTCAGCTGGTCGGCATGCTGGCCACTGCCGGCTATCTCCTGCTCACGTTCCTGGCGACTCAGGACCTGAGCTCTATTATTGGCAACCGCTGATTTCAATACCGAGAGGATTTACCTATGACACTGCTTTCAAAACGTTCCGGACGTTCCGGCGTTCACCGCGGGGCTCTGACCCTTCCTGAAGCCATTATCGTCAGCGCCGTGGCGATGATTATCATTGTCACTGTTTATGCCGGGGGCGGGGGACTCTTCAAAAGCGCGGACTATACCGAGGAGATGTCCAACGTCAGCGACATCATGACCAACACGCGCAGCATGCTGAAAACCGGCGGTGTGTACGACTTCAGCTCGGCCGCCACCATGACCGGTGCGCTCGTTCAGTTTGGCGGCTCGCCCGGCAGCATGGCCATTATCGGCACCAAGTCTTCCGGGAGCGCGACGCTGAACAACCGCTGGGGCGGCACCGTCACGGTCACGCCGGTGAGCACGAACGGCGGACAGAACACGGCATTTTCCCTGACGTATACGCAGGTGCCGCAGGAGGCCTGCGCGCAGATGACGCAGAAGCTTTCGGGCGCGAACAACGTGGCGTCGACCAGCATTAACGGCAGTATAACCAGCGGCGTGGTCAGCAGCTCGGTGGCGGGCTCGCAGTGCACGGCGGACAGCGGCTCGACCGGCACCAACACGCTGGTCTTCACCAGTAGCACCTGACGGCAGGCCGGGGGCAACCCCGGCACTGAGCGGCTCAGCGCACGACCGCTGTGTGCTGGCCCCTTCTTTCCGTCCTCTGTCATTTTCACGGTATGCATTATGAAGAAACTTTTCCCCCTGCTGATCGCCGGCGGACTGCTGCTGTGCGCCTCCCGCTCTGCGATGGCGTTCTGCTATAACGAGGCGGGCGCACGTTATCACGTCGACCCGCAGCTGCTGCGCTCCATCAGCAAGGTGGAAAGTGGCTTCAACCCCGGTGCCATTGGCTATAACCGCAATAAAAAAGGTCAGGTCACGAGCCGGGACTTTGGCCTGATGCAGATTAACTCCACGCACGTGCCGCAGCTGCGCACGATGGGCGTGCTGCAGAGCGAGCAGGACCTCCTGACCAAACCCTGCCTGAACGTCATGGTGGGGGCCTGGATTCTGGCACGCCACCTGCAGGTCTGCGGCGTCACCTGGGAGTGTCTCGGCAGCTATAACGCCGGCTTCGCCGATGACAACACGGCCCGCCGCATGCTTTACGCCCGCAAGGTTTACGCCGACTACATGGCCCGCCGCTGACCCCCTGACACGGAAACATGATGACTTCACTTACTTACAGCGTGACCGTCGGGCTGTGGCTCGCCGGCTGCGCGGCACTGTTCGTGCTGCAGGCCTTCCGGGCCCGTCGCTTTCTGCAGTTGTATGAGGGGCCGCCGCTGACGTGGCCTCTGCTGACGCCGGTTGCCCTTATTTACATGCTGACAGCCGGCTGGCTCATGGCGCTGCTGCCGGTGCTACCGGTATCCACGATATGGCGAAGTGCGGTTCTGCTGGTGCTGGCCCTGCCCATGACGCTGACGGACCTGCGCTGCCAGTGGCTCCCGATGCGCTACACGGTGTCGTTCTGGGCGGGCGGCCTGCTGTCCGCCGCGCTGCCCGCCGCCGTGATGCCCTGGACAGCGTCACTGATAGCAAGCCTGGTGGCTTTCGTACTGGCTGCGACGGTTCGCGGGCTCGCCAACTTTCGTCAGCAGGAGGAGCGCATCGGGCTCGGCGACGTCTACCTGATGGCCGGGCTGTGCGCGTGGCTGCCCTGGCGCAGCGCCGTGTATGCCGCTGCGGGTGGCCTTCTGCTCTGCAGTCTGTGCGCGCTTCTTACGCGGAAGCCGTCAAAACCCTTTGCGCCCGCGCTGTTTGGTTATCTGTGCGGCGTGTGCCTCTTCTTTCCCCAGCAACTGGCGGGAGTGCTCTGATGAAATTGCTGAAACGAAAAAAACGTCCGATTCACAGTGGCAACATGCTGCTTCAGGCGGGCATTGCGCTGGCCATTGTACTGTTCATCACGCCCGGCGCCATCGATCGTTACGCCGGCTGGCAGCAGGAAAAGGTCTGGACGAATACCGCCTCGCACCTGAGCTTTGTGAGTGACGCGGGCAAGCGATACGTACGCGACAACCGTGACACGCTGCTGATGCAGGTCGCCGGCGGTCCGGTGGTCATTACCGGCGCCACGCTGCGTACGCAGGGCTATCTACCTGCGGGCTTTTCGCTCACCAACGACAGCGGCCAGACCTACCAGCTGGCGGTTGCAAAAGACCCCGCTCAGGCCGGACAACTGGTCGCGTTCGTATTAACCACCGGCGGCAGCGAAATCCCTTACAAAGGGCTGCGTCAGATAGCGTCTGACACGGACGGCATGGGCGGCTACGTTTGGCCCGCCAATACGGCGGTTGGCGCGGACGGCGGCTGGCAGGCGAAGCTAGCGGACTACGGCCTGAGCGGCCAGCAGGGCAGGCTCGCGGCGTTTCTTTCCGCCGACGTGCTGGGCACGGACGCGGACGAAAGCGACAGGCTGTACCGCTATCAGGTTAACGGCCGGCCGGACCTGAACCGGATGCACACCGCCATCGACATGAACAGCAACGACATCAACAACGGCGGCACGGTCAACGCGGCCACGGGCGCTTTCACCGGTAAGGTAGCCGCGGGCACCGACGTCACTGCCGGAAACAACGTGACGGCCGGCAACGGCATCACGGCGAATAACGATATCCGCAGCAACAACGGCTGGGTTATCACCCGCGGCGGTAAAGGCTGGCTGAATGAAACCTACGGTGGCGGCTTTTACATGTCGGACGATCAGTGGGTGCGCTCGGTCAATAACAAGAACATTTATACAGGTGGTCAGGTTCGGGGCGGGAGCGTTCGTGCTGATGGGCGTCTATCAGCAGGGGAAAACTTACAACTGGATGGCGTTAATACTGCCGGCGCTGGATGTAGTCCAAACGGTATGGTGAGCCGTGATGGCTTAGGTGCAATTTTGTCATGCGTGAATGGTTCCTGGAAAACACCTTCAATCACCGAGTCAACGACTACCTATGGTGATATCAAGTGCAATAACAAATCTGGTCAGACTGTAGCTTATTGTCCTTCTGGGTATCGCCTCATGTCAGGAGGATTTGAGATGACGCAATGGACAAATGATGATGCAGGCCGAAACTCTCCAGACTCATCATTTCCAAATGTCTCTGCCAACGCATGGGTTGTCACTCCTCCCGGTAATTTCGGTGGTTGCGTCAGAGCAGTTGCATACTGTGCCCGTTGAAAACCACGAACAATATCTCCCACAAGTCAATGCAATCAATCATCATCATTTCAATTTGGTAATGATAAAGTGTCGCTTTTCATACATTCATTACGATAAACATGCATAAAATGGTCAATAAAAATACATCATATCGGGGCGTGCAGGCACTCCGGGGGCTTGCTGCTTTAAGCGTCATGCTTTTTCATTTCAGATGGAATCTCAATGAGGTTACTCCAGACTTAGGTAATCGTTTATTTGGATGGGGTGCCACCGGCGTCGACCTGTTTTTCATGATAAGTGGCTTTGTAATTACTTTGAGCATTAGGCGCTCTCCTTCAGGAATGTTCGCAGCTTTACAGTTCATGAAAAACAGAGCTCTTAGAATATTACCTGCTTATTACATTATTCTGCTGATAACTTTTTTGCTGGGTGGTGCAATGAGCACATTCCATTATGAGGATAAGACCGCCAATTTAATTAGTGCAATTATTTTTCAGCCAATTTACCCTGATCATCCGCCATTTTATGTCGATGATGACGGAATGTATGGCGTCCGCTGGACACTCAATTATGAAATGTACTTCTATTTCGCGATGAGTTGCATGCTGCTGTTTAATCGAAAGTGGTTGGCGACAAGCATGTTTTTCCTCTCCTCTTTGATAATTGTTCCTCTTTATGTATTTGGTAAATGGACAACGGACCCAGCAGGCTATCAGACTACGTCTGCTTTACTTGGCCTCATAACGAACCCTATCATTCTGCTGTTTCTTGCAGGCATGGTTATAGGGCTTATTCTTCCCACACTTAACAAGATACCCGCTTCATTCAGTGCTGCACTCCTGACAATTAGCCTGCTCATGGCAGCATATTTCTTTAGCCAAGGAATGTATCTTGCTCACGGCCTGATATCATCAGGATGGCTTTACGTTCTCATACTGATGTTCACTGTTTTATCTGAGCCGTTTATTGGGAAGTATGTTCCAACAGTTTTAATTAAGCTCGGTGATGTATCGTTCTCTCTTTATCTTATCCACACTATGATGAATGGTGGTGTTGGTAAAAGGTTCGAAGATTTCGGCATTGAACCCGGTTGGCTGCGATTTGTACTTTCTGTTGTTATATCATTAGGGCTGGCATGGGTTTCATGGCGATTCATTGAAAAAAGATTTACCAGCAAGAAAATGGCCCAGCCCCAAACTCATAAAATTGCGCCAAATAATTAAATTTTAAAAAGTCCGGCTTGTGTGTCATGCATGAGTCGGAACACCATCCATATCGGTTACTACTTCTGTATTAATCAGCGTTTAAAAAACCTCCATATTTATATCTATTCATGACTATTTAGCTATTAATTGTGCAAGGTCATTAGGCCTGCATTTCAGATTTCGTAAGCCAGAATTAACTCAATCTCTTCGGAGTTCTCATGAAACCTCTATCCCCTGCTGTTTTAACAGCGGCATCACTGTTGCTGTGCGGCTGTCAGCTACCCGCGCTACAGCGTGCAACTGCTCCGGCTGCAGCACAGATTACTCCATCACCCCGGACAGCGCTGCAGATGACGCAGCTCTGGACTCAGAGCGACCTTGACGACGGCACGCCGCTGCCGGTGGCGTCCATCCGGGCCGACAGCGACCGCGTGACTTTCAGCTGGGACGGCGATGCGGTGGAGCTCCTGAGCCAGCTGGCCCGGGCGCGCGGGCAGGCCTTCAGCTACACGGGCGTGCGACTGCCGCTGCCCGTGGACATCGACGTGCAGGGCGTCACCTATGCCAACGTGATGCGTATGATTGAGATGCAGACCGCCTGGCGCGCGACGATCGTCACCTATCCCGGCCAGATGGTGCTGCAGTTCATGCCGTCTCTGCCCGCTGTTCATACCCGCCACACCAGGGGGAACCGCTGATGAAATCCCGACTCATCGTCCTGCTGCTGCCCGCGCTGCTGGCGGGCTGCGCGGGATTTCACTTCACGAAGGCGGCTCCCGCGCCCGGGCCGGACGGCGCACCGCCGCCGGGCCCGGAGGCTTACCTGTCGCCGCGAGAGCGCGACACGTCAGACGTGTCCGATAACCGCCGCCAGATGCTGACCGAAGGCGGGCGCACCACCGGCTTTCGCGGGGGTAAGGCGCAGCGCGCGTGGGAGCTCCGGCG